>NZ_QEZG01000032.1:0-23970 GCF_003993495.1 Xanthomonas sp. BRIP62418 | reverse complement strand
GCACTGGGTTGGCCGGCGCGCACAAGGGCGGGGCGGCAACGGGGGAATATAGGGTCGTCTTCCATAGGGTGCACCCGAGGGCGCGGGAGCATGTTAGCAAACCACAGGGTGATTCGAGCCGGGAAATGCCGATGTGAAGGCTACTTGTGGCGCCGAGATATCCAGACAGGTCATGGAACGGTCATAATTCGCGCTTGGCGTCCGTCTCTCCCTCGACGGCAGGAAGTTCTCCACCCATGTTCTCGTTGCAGACCATCTTCGGTTCCGGCAAGCAGTTCTATGCGCTCCTGAACGAAGCGGCGCAGGCCGCCTACGACAGCACCAAGGCCTTGCACGCCATGATGCGCACGTCCGACCGCCAACCCGCGCTGGACGCCTTCAAGCTGGCCCGCCTGCGCGAACGCGCCGCCTCCGACAAGATCGGCCAGGCGCTGGTGGACAGCTTCATGACCCCGATCGAACGCGAGGACATCGAGGCGCTGGGGTCGGCGCTGTACAAGATTCCCAAGCAGGTCGAGAAGTTCGCCGACCGGTACTCGCTGGCCACCAAGCACCTGGAGCACATCGACTTCGCCCCGCGCGCGGCGATGCTGGAACAGGCCGCCGCGGTGGTGGTGGAGATGGTGACCGACCTGCCACACATGAACATCGATCGCATGACCGCGCTCAACGACAAGTTGCGCATGCTGGAAAACGAAGCCGACCGGCTGATGCTCGAGCTGTACCGCGACATCTATTCCGGCCGCCTGGACACGCTGCAGATGTTCCTGCTCAAGGAATTCTTCGAGATCCTGGAAAAGGCCATCGACCGTTGCCGCGAGGCCGGGGTGGTGGTGTACCAGATCGTATTGAAGAACAGCTGAGGTCGCCGCGTGCTTACCCTAGTCCTGGTGGTGATCCTGGCGGCGCTGGTGTTCGAGTTCATCAACGGCTTCCACGACACCGCCAACTCCATCGCCACCGTGGTCGCCACCAAGGTGCTGTCGCCGGGTTGGGCGGTGATGCTGGCCGCCGGCATGAACCTGATCGGGGCGCTCACCGGCACCGCGGTGGCGCTGACGATCGCCTCCGGCCTGCTCAACACCGAGGTGGTCGAGGTCACCCCGCAGGTGATCCTGTGCGCGCTGCTGGGCGGGATCATCTGGAACCTGATCACTTGGTGGAAGGGCCTGCCGTCATCGTCCTCGCACGCCTTGATCGGCGGGCTGTGCGGCGCCGGCCTGGCGGCCGCGCACAACAACTGGAACGCGTTGATCTGGTCGGAAAACATCGGCAACTGGGCCAAGAACAAGGGCCTGTTGTGGAAGGTGTTCGTGCCGATGATCACCTCGCCGATCGCCGGCTTCCTGCTCGGTATCGTGGTGATGCTGCTGCTGTGGGCGATCATCGCCGGCATGGCCAGGCTGGGCGGGCCGATCGGGCGGCTGGCACGTCCGCGCTGGGTCAATGCCTTCTTCGGCAAGGCGCAGATCGCCTCGGCCGCCTACATGGGCTATGCCCACGGCCATAACGACGCGCAGAAGACCATGGGCATCATCGCCATGACCCTGATCGGCGCGCAGTCGGCCGGTGCACTGGACGAGCTGCCGGGCTGGCTGTCGTTCCTGCATCCGGGCACCGGGCTGGCCGCAGGCGCCGGCATTCCGATGTGGATCGTGCTGACCTGTGCGGTGGTGATGGCCGCGGGCACCGCCTCGGGCGGCTGGAAGATCATCAAGACGCTCGGCCACAAGATGGTCAAGCTGCATCCCATCCACGGCTTTGCCGCGGAAACCAGCTCGGCCACCGTGCTCACCGTGGCCGCGCACTTCGGCATGCCGGTGTCGACCACGCACAGCATTTCCACCGCGATCATGGGCGTGGGCTTTGCCAAGAATCCGCGCTCGCTGCGGCTGGGCGTGATCGAGCGCATCGTCTGGGCCTGGATTCTGACCATCCCGGCCGCGGGCGGCGTGGCGTATGTGATCCTGCGCTGCTTCGAGTGGTTCGGCTGGACCTGAGCGATGTCGCGCGATGGTCACCTCGGTCGGCGAGCATGCGCGCCGACTGCAGGGCGTCCGGTTGCAGGGCATCCGGTTCGACCCTGATATCCCAACGCGTCCTGCCTGAGGAAACGCGCCGATGATGCTTGCGCTGGTGTGCGTGCTGTTCCTGCTGTCCTGGTTGATCGGCCGCCGGCGCTGGCTGCGCAGTGCGCGTGCGCTGGCGGCGGCCACGCTGGCCCTGCTGCTGCTGGTGGGCTGCGGCCCGTTGGCGAGCTGGATGCTGCACGGCTTGCAGCAGACCGGCGTCAACGACTTCAACGACTGGCGTGCGCGCAACATGATCGTGCTGCTGGGCGCAGGGACGGTGCGGCCGGATGGCCCCGACGCCACCGCCGAGTCCAACATGTTCGCCTATGGCCGCATCGTCGAATCGGCGCGGCTGTACCGGCAGTGCCGTGCGCACGGCGGCGACTGCAAGATCGAGATCAGTGGCGGCGACGCGCGCGGGCTGGGCCTGTCCGAGGCGGTGGTGTACCGAAAGGTGCTGATCGGGCTCGGGATCGATCAGGCCGACCTGATCATGGAACCGTCCAGCATGAACACCTGGCAGAACGCGCAGTTCAGCCAGCCACTGCTGCGCGCGTACCGCCCCGACCGCGTCGTGCTGGTGTCCTCGGCCACGCATCTGCGGCGCGCCGAACTGTATTTCCGCCATTTCGGTATCGATGCCACGCCGGTACGGTCGGACTGGCTGACCGCGTCCTGGGCGTGGTTGCCGCAGAGCTACAACTTCACCGTGGCCGATGTCGCCCTGCACGAGTATCTGGGCATTGCGCGTTATCGGGTCTACGAGTGGCTGGGGTGGAATGTGCGAGCTGTGGCGCCTGGGGCGTTGTGAATGGGGAATCGGGAGTGAGGAATGGGGAGTCGGGATTCGGGATTCGGGATTCGTAACAGCGGGTGCGCGTTTTGGTTTGTTCGGTTGATTTGAATCTCGACGGCAGCGAGTGGTGTTGAACGTTGACGCGGGCAAGTCACATGTGTGGCGGCCCGAAACCACTATTGGCTTTGCCGGTGGCTTGGCGACGGGTTGGTACGCACGCGCCGTCGGTGTGCTGCATCGCCAGCCGCGTGTGCGGCCGGCGATGGCTGTGCTCAGCGGGTTTCGTACAGCGCCTTGACGTCGTTGCGGAACGCGGCCTGGCTGTCGGGGCGGTTGTAGAACATGTGACCGCCGGGATACTCGCGCACCTGCACGCGCGTGGGGTCGCCCATCGCCGGCATCTGGTCCACCGTCAGCACCGATCCCATGAACGGGCAGGAGAGATCGTTCCAGCCATGTGCGATCAGTACACGCAGCTTGGGGTCGATCGCCACCGATTGACGCAGCTGCGTCACCGCGCCCTTGCGCAGTTCATCGCCCCATTCCCACGCCGTATTGACCTCGTAATTGATCGCCTGATAGCGGGCATCGACTTTCCAGCCGACGATCCGGGTGACGAAGTCCACCATCGCGGTGGTGGTCGGCGCGATGATGCTGTCCAGCAGCGGATCGTTGGCGCGCTGCTCCGGATCGTTGGGGAAGGGGTCGAACGCGGTCACGTTGGAGTCGTAGCGGCTGCCCAGCTCGCCCTTGTCGCGGAACACCTCGCGCAGGTATGCCTGGGTTTCCAGGCGTCCGCCGGAGCGGCGCACATAGGTCGCGTCCAGTCCGGTCATGCGGGCGACCTGTTGCAGCATCGCCTCGGTGGCCTGCGGGTCGGTGCGGCCCTTCATCAGCGCCACCGCATAGTCGCCGCGGGTGTAGTCGATCACCTGGCGCATCGCCGTGTCGCTGAGCTGGCCCTGGCGCTCCAGATGCGCGGCGGCGATCGAGGGCAGCGTCAGCATCCACGCCAGCGGCGAGACATCGCTGTTGTCGTCCAGGGTCGGGTTGAGGTACGGCGACACCAGCACCACGCCGTTCATGGCCACGCCGAGGCGGGTCTGCAGGTACTGGGTGATGCGCGGTCCGCGGAAGCCACCATAGCTTTCGCCGACCAGATACTTGCGCGTCTGCAGGCGGCGATTCTTCAGCAGCCAGTCGTAGATCACGCGCGAGAGATATTCCACGTCGGCCTGCGGGTTGTAGAACTGCTTCTTGGCCTCGTCGTCGCCGATGAGCGCGCGGCTGAAGCCGGTGCCGACCGGGTCGATGAATACCAGGTCGGTGAAGTCCAGCCAGGTGCCCGGATTGTCGCGCAAGGTCGCCGGTGCGGACGCGCTGTCGCCTTCGGCGCCGAAGCCGACCACCTTGGGCCCGATCGCGCCCATGTTCAGATAGACCGACGACGCGCCGGGCCCGCCATTCAATGCAAAGGTCACCGGGCGGTCCTTGCCATCGACCGTGTAGGCGGTGAACACCACTTCGCCGGTGGTCCTGCCCTGCGCGTCGCGCACCGGCAGCGTGCCGACGGTTGCGGTGTAACTCAGCGAGCGCCCGGCCACGCGCGTGCTTTGCCGCACGCTGGCATCGGCCGGCAGTGGCGCGGGTTTGGCCGCAGCCGTATCGGATTTGGTATCGGGTTTTGCATCGGTCTTGTCGGGCGCATCGGCCAGCGCCGTCCCGCTGAGCAGGACGCAGGCCAGCAGGCTGGCGCGGAGAAAAAAGGACATGAGCATCGGACGTTCGGCAGGGGAGCGACGATGCTAGGCCCCCGGTGGCGCCCGATGGATGTGCACAAAGGCACATGTGTCGCGTCGGCCGACGCCGCATGCCTGGCATGGCGCCGTCTGTGCCGCGGCAGGCAGCCGTCTGACCCAGAGGGTGAGGTTTGGGCAGTCTGCTGAAATAGGCATCGACCTAAAAGAAAACCGATGACACTCCCTTCTCCCCGCGGGAGAAGGTGCCCCGCAGGGGCGGATGAGGGTACGGGGGCGCAGCCTCAGGCGGTTACTTACCCGGTGGCTTCGCACCTACCCTCACCCCAACCCCTCTCCCGACGGGAGAGGGGGCTTGACCTTTAGGGCCTTCACTCTTTCCAGAGGTTCTTAAACTTCCAGCGACGCCAGATCGCCCTTGGTCTCTAGCCACTGCTTGCGATCGCCGGCGCGCTTCTTCGCCAGCAGCATGTCCATCAGCGAGCGGGTCTGTTCGCCATCGTCGATGGTCAGCTGCACCAGGCGACGCGTATCCGGATGGATGGTCGATTCGCGCAGCTGCTGCGGGTTCATCTCGCCCAGGCCCTTGAAGCGGGTGACGCTGACCTGGCCCTTGATCTTCTCGCGCGCGATCTTGTCCAGCAGTGTGGTCTTTTCCTCTTCGTCCAGCGCATAGAACACCTGCTTGCCCACGTCCACGCGGAACAGCGGCGGCATCGCCACGAACACATGGCCGGCGGCAACCAGCGCCGGGAAATGCTTGAGGAACAGCGCGGTCAGCAGGGTGGCGATATGCAGGCCGTCCGAGTCCGCATCGGCCAGGATCACCACCTTGCCGTAGCGCAGCCCGGTGATGTCGTCCTTGCCCGGGTCGCAGCCGATCGCGATCGCCAGGTTATGCACTTCCTCGGAGGCCAGCACGCTGCCCGAAGCCACTTCCCAGGTGTTGAGGATCTTGCCGCGCAGCGGCAGGATCGCCTGGAAATCCTTGTCGCGCGCCTGCTTGGCCGAGCCGCCGGCCGAGTCGCCCTCGACCAGGAACAATTCGGTGCGCGACAGGTCCTGGCTGATGCAGTCGGCCAGCTTGCCGGGCAGGGCCGGGCCCTGGGTGACCTTCTTGCGGACGATCTGCTTTTCGGTCTTCAACCGCGCGCTGGCGCGGTCGATGGCGATCTGCGCGATCTTCTCGCCGATCTCCACGTTCTGGTTCAGGTACAGGCTGAAGGCATCGTGCGCGGCGCCTTCGATGAAGCCGGCGGCCTGGCGCGAGGACAGGCGCTCCTTGGTCTGCCCGGAGAACTGCGGGTCGGTCATCTTCAGGCTGAGCACGAAGGTGACCCTGTCCCATACGTCTTCCGGCGCCAGCTTGACCCCGCGCGGCAGCAGGTTGCGGAAGTCGCAGAACTCGCGCAACGCATCGGTCAGGCCCGAACGCAGGCCGTTGACGTGGGTGCCGTGCTGCGCGGTCGGGATCAGGTTGACGTAGCTTTCCTGCACCAGCTCGCCTTCCGGCACCCAGGCCGCGGCCCAGTCGACGATCTCGGTGTCCTTCTTCAGGCTGCCCGCGAACAGGTCGGCCGGCAGCAGCTCGTGGGCGGCCATCTCGCCCTTGAGGTAGTCGCGCAGGCCGTTCTCGAAGTACCAGCTGTCCTGCTCGCCGGTGGCCTCGTCGTGCAGCTTGACGGTCAGGCCGGGGCACAGCACCGCCTTGGCGCGCAGCAGGTGGCGCAGCGCGCGCACGTTGAACTTGGGCGTGTCGAAGTACTTGGGATCGGCCCAGAAGCGCAGCCGCGTGCCGGTATTCTTCTTGCCGACGGTGCCCACCACTTCCAGCTTGGACGCGGCGTGGCCGTCGCGGAACTCCATGCGGTGCTCGCTGCCTTCGCGCTTGATGAACAGCTCGACCTTGGTCGACAGCGCATTGACCACGCTCACGCCCACGCCATGCAGGCCGCCGGAGAAGGTGTAGTTGCGGTTGCTGAACTTGCCGCCGGCATGCAGCCGGGTCAGGATCAGCTCGACACCGGGAATCTTTTCTTCCGGATGCATGTCCACCGGCATACCGCGGCCGTCGTCGGACACCTCGCAGCTGCCATCCTTGTACAGGGTCACTTCGACCTGCCTGGCATGACCGGCCAGCGCCTCGTCGACCGAGTTGTCGATTACTTCCTGCGCCAGGTGGTTCGGGCGCGCAGTGTCGGTATACATGCCAGGGCGGCGTTTGACCGGGTCCAGGCCCGACAGCACTTCAATATCGGCGGCGTTATAACGGGTGTTCATGCATCTCGTTGGCACGTGAAACGACGCGCAAGTGTGGGGGCTGGGCCGATTTTTTGCACGCGACCGACGTTCAGTGCAGGGCGGGGTGCGGCTGGATACCCTGGCGTTGGATTCGGAACCAAACGTCCCCACCTGAGGATGTCACCGAAACCGGAGGACACCATGAAGTTCAAGCACATCCTGATGCTCACCCTCGGTGCTGCCGCAGTGGCCGCGCTTCCTGCCCTGGCCCAGGCGGCCCCGCAGCAGACCGGGCAGGGCACCGGCGCCAGCGCGCAGAAGGCCGACGACGCCAAGGCCAAGACTGAAGCCGAGCGCAAGGCCGAACGCCGTGCCGCCGCCGCGGCGCACAAGCCCAAGGCCGACGCCGCCCCGCGCGAGGAAGAGGAAGAAGAAAAGCCGGCGCGCTGACGCCAGTGCGAGTCGGCGCCACGCCACACAGACGCCCCGGCCTTGGCCGGGGCGTCTGCATTTGCGCTCCAGGCGCAGCGCCGCTTTCGCCGCTGTGACGACATGATCGTCACGCAACCCTTGGGCATTCGCCCGTCACCCGCTAAACTATGGCTTTCCGGGAGGCTCCAAGCCCCATGACCCCCCTGATTTTTGTTACCGGCGGCGTAGTGTCCTCGCTAGGCAAGGGCATTGCCGCCGCTTCGCTTGCCTCCATTCTGGAAGCGCGTGGCCTGAAGGTCACGATGATGAAGCTGGACCCCTACATCAATGTGGACCCGGGCACGATGAGCCCGTTCCAACATGGCGAGGTCTACGTCACCGACGACGGCGCCGAGACCGACCTGGACCTGGGTCACTACGAGCGCTACGTGCGCACGCGGCTGTCGCGCAAGAACTCGGTCACCACCGGCCGCATCTACGAGAACGTGATCCGCAAGGAGCGTCGTGGCGATTACCTGGGCGCCACCGTGCAGGTGATCCCGCATATCACCGACGAGATCCGCCGTTGCATCGACGAGGCCACCGCCGGCTTCGACGTGGCGCTGATCGAGATCGGCGGCACCGTCGGCGATATCGAGTCGCTGCCGTTCCTGGAGGCGATCCGCCAGGTGCGCACCGAGCGGGGCGCCGAAAAGGCCATGTTCATGCACCTCACGCTGGTGCCATACATCGCCGCCGCTGGCGAGCTGAAGACCAAGCCGACCCAGCACTCGGTCAAGGAACTGCGCTCGATCGGTATCCAGCCGGACGTGCTGCTGTGCCGTTCCGAGCAGGCGGTTCCGGATTCGGAGCGCCGCAAGATCGCGTTGTTCACCAACGTCTCCGAGCGCGCGGTGATCAGCTGCCCCGATATCGACGTGCTGTACGGCATGCCGCTGGAACTGCGTCGCCAGGGACTGGACGAGTTGGTCATCGATCAGTTCAAGCTGCGCGACAAGGTGGCTGCGCCCGATCTGTCCGAATGGGCGGCGGTGGTGGATGCGGTCAAGCATCCGCTGGACGAGGTCACCATTGCCGTGGTCGGCAAGTACGTCGACCACCAGGACGCCTACAAGTCGGTGGCCGAAGCGCTGCGTCACGGCGGTCTGCGCCAGCGCACCAAGGTCAACCTGAAGTGGCTGGAAGCGCAGGACCTGGAAGGCAGCGACATGGCGGCGCTGCAGGATATCGACGGCATCCTGGTGCCGGGCGGCTTCGGCGACCGTGGCTTCGAAGGCAAGGTGCTGACCTCCAAATACGCGCGCGAGCACAAGGTGCCGTATTTCGGCATCTGCTACGGCATGCAGGCGGCGGTGGTGGACTATGCCCGCCACGTGGCCGACCTGGACGCAGCCAACAGCACCGAGAACGATCGCCAGTCGCCGCACCCGGTGATCGGCCTGATCACCGAATGGCGCACCGCCACCGGCGAAGTGGAAAAGCGCGACGAGAAATCCGACCTGGGCGGGACCATGCGCCTGGGTCTGCAGGAGCAGCGGCTCAAGCCGGGCACGCTGGCGCGCGAGGTGTACGGCAAGGACGTGGTCGCCGAACGCCATCGCCACCGCTACGAGTTCAACAACCGCTACCGCACCCAGCTGGAAGACGCCGGCCTGGTGATCTCCGGCAAGTCGATGGACGACACGCTGGTGGAGATGGTGGAGCTGCCGCGCGAAACGCACCCGTGGTTCCTGGCCTGCCAGGCGCATCCGGAATTCCTCTCTACCCCGCGCGACGGGCATCCGCTGTTCATCGGCTTCGTGCGCGCCGCGCGCGAGAAGAAGGCGGGTGGAAAACTGCTGAAGGAAGCGCGTGCGTGAGCCGCTTGTTCTCCCTGCGGGAGACGCGGGCGCGCCGTGCCGAATGAGTGGGTGCCGCAACGCACTGGAAGATGGCAGCCATGGCGAACGCGTCGCCATGCGCCGGCCTGGGCAAGCCATCGGGCTTCACCAGCGCGTTGCAATCGCCCCCTCATTCCAACCCCTCTCCCGACGGGAGAGGGGCTCAATCAATAAGGTGACCTGATGAAACTCTGTGACTTCGACGTCGGCCTGGATCAGCCGTTGTTCCTGATTGCCGGCCCCTGCGTGATCGAGTCGATGCAGCTGCAGCTCGACGTGGCCGGCAAGCTCAAGGAGATCACCGGCAAGCTGGGGATCAACTTCATCTTCAAGTCGAGCTTCGACAAGGCCAACCGCACCTCCGGCACCAGCTTCCGCGGCCCGGGCCTGGAAGAAGGCCTGAAGGTGCTGGAAGCGGTGAAAAGGCAGATCGGCGTGCCGGTGCTGACCGATGTGCACGAATACACCCCGATGAACGAGGTCGCCGCCGTCGTCGACGTGCTGCAGACCCCGGCCTTCCTGGTGCGCCAGACCGATTTCATCAAGAACGTCTGTGCCGCCGGCAAGCCGGTCAACATCAAGAAGGGCCAGTTCCTGTCGCCATGGGACATGAAGCCGGTGGTGGACAAGGCCAAGTCGACCGGCAACGAACAGATCATGGTCTGCGAACGTGGTGCCTCGTTTGGCTACAACAATCTGGTCAGCGACATGCGCTCGCTGAGCGTGATGCGCGATACCGGTTGCCCGGTGGTGTTCGATGCCACCCATTCGGTGCAGCTGCCGGGCGGGCAGGGCAGCAGTTCCGGCGGCCAGCGCGAATTCGTGCCGGTGCTGGCGCGCGCCGCGGTGGCGGTGGGCATTTCCGGCCTGTTTGCCGAAACCCATCCGGACCCGTCCAAGGCCTTGTCGGACGGCCCCAACGCCTGGCCGCTGGACAAGATGGAAGCCCTGCTGGAGACACTGCTGGCGCTGGACACCATCACCAAGCGCCACGGCTTTCTCGAACAAGGCGTCTGATCAGGCAATGCGGTGGCGCGCGCGGCCGCTGCTGCGTGGTCCGTTAGCGCCGCGGATGCGGATGTGGTGCCGGTGTTCGCACAGCGGTGCGGCGCGTGGCAGCTGCAGCTGACACCGCTGCACTGCGCAGTCCGTACTGCCGCCCACCTGCTGCTCCGGCGTCCTGACGTGTCGCCATCGCGGCGGCCGCTTGATCTCGCCATTTGGCAAGCCGCAGTCCTGCGGCGATAATCCGGCAGCTTGTTTCCGGTGTCCTTCCCCCTTACTGGTAACCGATCGACCTATGACCACTATCGCCAAGATCCTCGCCCGCGAAATCCTCGACTCCCGCGGCAATCCCACGCTGGAGGCCGAAGTCACGCTGGACGACGGCTCGTTCGGCCGCGCCGCCGTGCCCTCGGGCGCCTCGACCGGCACCAAGGAAGCGGTGGAACTGCGCGATGGCGACAAGACCCGCTACCTGGGCAAGGGCGTGCTGCACGCGGTGCAGAACGTCAACGGCACCATCGCCGAGACGCTGAAGGGCTTCGATGCCGCCGACCAGCAGGGCCTGGACCGCCGCCTGATCGATCTGGACGGCACCGAGAACAAGGGCCGCCTGGGCGCGAATGCGCTGCTGGGTGTTTCGCTGGCCGCCGCGCATGCCGTGGCAGCCTCGCGCAAGCAGCCGTTGTGGCAGTACCTGTCCACCATCACCGAATCGGACGTGGCGCTGCCGGTGCCGATGATGAACATCATCAACGGCGGCGCGCATGCCGACAACAACGTCGACTTCCAGGAGTTCATGGTGCTGCCGGTCGGTTGCAGCTCGTTCTCCGAAGCGCTGCGTGCCGGTACCGAGATCTTCCACGCGCTCAAGTCGGTGCTCAAGGGCCACGGCCTGAGCACGGCAGTCGGCGACGAAGGCGGCTTTGCGCCGGACTTCCGCAGCAATGTCGAAGCGCTGGACACCATTCTCGAGGCGATCGGCAAGGCCGGCTACACCGCGGGCGAAGACGTGCTGCTGGGCCTGGACGTGGCTTCCAGCGAGTTCTACGACAACGGCAAGTACAACCTGGTCGGCGAGAACAAGCGCCTGACCAGCGAGCAGTTCGTCGACTTCCTGGCCGACTGGGTCGCGCAGTATCCGATCATCAGCATCGAGGACGGCCTGGCCGAGGACGACTGGGCCGGCTGGAAGCTGCTCACCGACCGCGTCGGCAAGAAGGTGCAGCTGGTCGGCGACGACCTGTTCGTCACCAACCCGAAGATCTTCAAGCAGGGCATCGACTCGGGCACCGCCAATGCGATCCTGATCAAGGTCAACCAGATCGGCACGCTGACCGAGACGCTGGAGGCCATCGCGATGGCGCACGCGGCCAACTATGCCTCGATCGTCTCGCACCGTTCGGGCGAAACCGAAGACACCACCATCGCCGACATCGCCGTGGCCACCACCGCCACCCAGATCAAGACCGGCTCGCTGTGCCGCAGCGATCGCGTCGCCAAGTACAACCAGTTGCTGCGCATCGAGCAGGCGCTGGGCTCCGGCGCACGCTACGCCGGCCGCGACGCGTTCGTTTCGATCAAGCGATAAGCCGTGCGCAACTGGCGCTGGCTACTGCTGGTGCTGGCGGTGCTGCTGGCTTGGCTGCAGTACCGCTTCTGGTTCGGGCCTGGGAATTCCGGCGAAGTCATGATGCTGGAAGCTCAGGTCGCGCATCAGACACAGGACAACGAAGGTCTGCGCCAACGCAACCAGGCGTTGGCAGCAGAGGTGAAGGATTTGAAGGACGGCGAGGCGGCAATCGAGGAACGCGCGCGCAGCGAGCTGGGCATGATCAAGCCGGGCGAGACGTTCTATCGCGTGGTCGAGGATGCACCGCCGCTGCCGCCCGCGGTGGCCGCGCCGTCGGCCGCACCCGTCGAGCCCGACGCGCCGGCGGAACAGCCATGACCGGTTCGATCTGGGCGATCGTGCCGGCCGCCGGGCGCGGCACGCGCTTTGGCGGGCAGACCCCCAAACAATATCTGCCCGCCGCCGGGCAACCGCTGATGGCCTACACGCTGGCGGCGCTTGCCGCGCATCCGGTGGTGGCCGGCATCGTGGTGGCCATCGCGCCCGACGATGCGGATTGGCCGGGCTGGACGTCGGTGCAGGCCAAGCCGGTGCTGACCTGCGTCGGCGGCGGGACACGTGCGGCATCGGTGCTGGCCGGATTGCTGGCCTTGCCCGAGAGCGTGCGCGCCGATGACTTTGTGCTGGTGCACGACGCCGCGCGGCCCAATCTCGGCCTGGCCGACCTGGAGCGCCTGCTGGAAATCGGCCGCGGCGATCCGGTCGGCGCGATCCTGGCTGCACCGGTGCGCGACACCCTCAAGCGTGCCGGCGACGATGGCGGCATCGATGCCACCGAACCGCGCGAGCGGCTGTGGCGCGCGCTGACCCCGCAGCTGTTTCGTCGCCATCAACTGATCCGCGGCCTGACCGAAGCGTCGGCCGCCGGCGTGGACGTGACCGACGAGGCGATGGCGATGGAGCGGCTGGGATTGCGCCCGTTGCTGGTGGAAGGTGCCGAAGACAACTTCAAGGTGACCACGCCAACGGATCTGGCGCGCTTTGAATTCGAGCTCGCGCGTCGCGGCGTGGCGGTGGACGCCGAATTGGTGGCCACACGCAACGATGCGGTGGTTGCCGATGCCAATCACGACCTCAACACGCGTTAGGGCGGCTGTCGAACGATTGCGAGGCCGGTTTGCGGAACCGGCCGTGTAGGCCACTCGTACACTGCGGTCTGTTTGCAGCGTCCATGCCGACCTAAACGACTGCTTGCTCCCTGTTGTTGGGCACTCTCACTCACCACGGATTTTCCATGTCTTTCAATTTTCGAATCGGTCAGGGCTACGACGTGCATGCGTTCGGCGCGGGCGACCACGTGATGCTGGGCGGCGTGCGCGTCGCGCACAGCCATGGCGTGCTTGCGCACAGCGATGGCGACGTGGTGCTGCATGCGCTGTGCGATGCAATGCTGGGTGCGCTGGCGCTGGGCGATATCGGGCAGCACTTTCCGCCGTCCGATGCGCGCTGGAAGGATGCCGACAGCGCGCAGTTCCTGCAGCATTGCGATCATTTGCTGCGTGAGCGTGGCTGGCGTGTCGGCAATGCGGATGTCACCGTGATCTGCGAGCGTCCCAAGATCGGCCCGCATGCGCTGGCCATGCGCGAACGCATTGCCGGCCTGCTGGCGATCGAGCTCGATGCGGTCAGCGTCAAGGCCACTACCAGCGAAAAACTCGGCTTCACCGGCCGCAGCGAGGGCATTGCGGCGCAGGCGGCGGTATTGCTTGGCAAGATCGCTGCATAACCGCAGCCGGCAAGGCCGGTGCCCACCGCCGGCCGGGCACGGAGGGTGCCTGGCGATGGGGCAGCACAGCGCTCATCACGCATGCCCTGCATGCACCGTCCACACGCATCTGACCACTGCCGGCCAGGTTTCTAGCCGTTCCACATCGCGGTTGCCCGCGCCGGGCTCATCTTGGCGTTGCAACGCGACATCACCGCGCCGAGGCATTCGGCATACAGCGCACGACCTGTCGGCGCGAAGGTAAATCACAGCATGAGCGACACCTCTGTTCTGCCACGTGCGCATGGCGCTGCGGTCCTTGGCGCGGCAATGCGCAGCACGCCCGACGATTTTCAGGTCGACGAGCTGCCGGCTTTCGAGCCCTCCGGTGAGGGCGAACACCTGTTGCTCACCATCCGCAAGCGTGGGCAGAACACCGCCCATATCGCGAAGAAACTCGCGCACTGGGCCGGGATCGCCGAGATGGGCGTCAGCTACGCCGGCCTGAAGGACCGCCATGCGGTGACCACGCAGCGCTTCAGCGTGCATCTGCCCAAGCGCATCGCGCCGGAGCTCGCCACGCTCGATGACGACGAGATGCAGGTCATCGACAGCACCTGGCACAACCGCAAGCTGCAACGCGGCGCACTGCTGGGCAATCGTTTCGTGTTGACGTTGCGCCAGGTGGAAGGCGAGCGCGCTGCGATCGATCAACGCCTGCAGGCGATCGCCGCGCGCGGTATTCCGAACTGGTTTGGCGAACAGCGTTTCGGTCGCGATGGGGGCAACGTGGCCTCCGCGCTGGCGATGTTCGGCTACCAGTCCAATGCTGACGGCACGTTGTCAGCGGCGCCGGCATCCAGGCGGCGGCTGCGCAACGATCAGCGCTCGATGCTGCTGTCGGCGGCGCGCTCGGCGTTGTTCAATCGAGTGCTCAGCGCACGCGTGGGGCAGGGCACCTGGGACACCGCACTGGAGGGCGAGGCGTGGATGCTGGACGGCTCGCGCAGCGTATTCGGCCCCGAGCCGTTCAGCGAGGAACTGGCAGAGCGCCTGGCGCGCTTCGATATCCATCCCAGCGGGCCGTTGTGGGGTGCCGGCGAGCTGCGTTCAACCGGCCAGGCCGCGGCGGTGGAGCAGGGCGCCTTGTCCGATCCGCAATCCGACGCGCTGCGCCGCGGCCTGGAAGCAGCGGGCCTGAAGCAGGAGCGCCGCGCACTGCGCCTGCGTCCGCAACAGCTGGAGTTCCGCTGGCTGGATGCACACAGCCTGGAGCTCGAATTCGCACTGCCGCCCGGTTGCTACGCCACCGCGGTGCTGTGGGAGCTCGGCGAGGTCAGTGACGCCGGCCGTCTCAACACCGGCCCGCGTTCCGACGCCTAGGCCTGCCCGGTGGTCGTCAGCCACCCGGCAAACACGCCACCCCGTAGGAGCGGACCCGGCCGCGACGGGCTTTCCCGATAGCCCGTCCGTCGCACAAGCGCATGCCTGCAATCCACATCGGCGACCCACCACCCGATCGGCCCTAACGCCGTGCCAGCAACACCAGCAACGCCCCGGTGCCACCTTGCGTGGCCGGCGCCGAATGAAACGCCAGCACGTCATTGCGTTGACGCAGCAGGCGATCCATCAGGTTCTTCAACACCGGCGCACCGTTGTCCGACTGCAGCCCCTTGCCGTGGATGATGCGCACGCAGCCATGGTCGTGCGCATGTGCCTCCAGCAGGAACTGCCGCAGCAGGGATTCGGCCTGCGTGGCGGTGGCGCCATGCAGATCCAGCTCGTCCTGGATCGAGAACTGCCCGCGCTTGAGCCGTTGAAACAATCGGGTGGGAAGATTCTCGCGTCGGTAACTGGCGGTATCTCCGGCTTCCAGTGGCGCGCTGTCGCGCAGCAGGCGTGCGAATTCGGTGTGCGCTTCGGCGTCGTCGCGCTCGGCCATGCGCGCGCGCGGCTTGGGGCGCGGCTTGGCATTGGCCGGTGGGGCGACCTCGCGAATCGGCTTGACCGCGCCGATCGCTGCGCGGAACAGCGCGCCGTCGTCTTCGTCTTCTGGATGCGACATGGTCACAGCGTAACGTGCCCAACCTCAGGTGCAAGCGAAGATCAAGCGCGAAGGGCGCGGACGCATCCGGTATCATGGCCCGGTTTTCCGAGGAGTCCCATGCGCGTACTGGTTAGCAACGACGACGGTGTCGACGCCCCCGGCATCCAGATTTTGGCCGAGGCGCTGCGCCATGCCGGTCATGAAGTGATGGTGGTCGCGCCCGACCGCGACCGCTCCGGCGCCAGCAATTCGCTGACGCTGGATGTGCCGATCCGCACCCGCCGCATCGACGCGCAGACCTGCGCGGTGGCCGGCACGCCGACCGACTGCGTGCATCTGGCGCTGACCGGCATGCTCGATTACGAGCCGGATATCGTGGTGTCCGGCATCAACAACTCGGCCAATCTCGGCGATGACGTGATCTATTCGGGCACCGTGTCCGCCGCGATGGAAGGCCGCTTCCTCGGCCTGCCGGCGGTGGCGGTGTCGCTGGTGACGCACAACCATGAGGCGCACAACTACCAGAGCGCCGCACGCGCGGCGGTGGAGATCGTGGCGCGGCTGAAGGCCGACCCGTTGCCCGCCAACACCATCCTCAACGTCAACGTGCCGGATCTGGCCTGGTCGGATGTGCTCGGTTTCGAGGTCACCCGGCTCGGCAACCGCCATCGTTCCGAGCCCTGCGTGCCGCAGCGCGATCCGCGCGGCCGCACCGTGTACTGGATCGGCCCGGCCGGGCCGGAGCAGGATGCCGGCCCCGGCACTGACTTCCACGCGGTGCGTACCGGGCATATCTCGATCACCCCGATCCATGTCGACCTGACCCGCTATCAGGCGTTGGAGACGGTGGCCGGCTGGGTGGGCGGGTTGACCGCCGCGCTGGATACCCCGGCATGACGCCCAGGCTACGCCTGCAACCGGAATCGGTCGGGATCGGCATGACCTCGCAACGCGTGCGCGACCGGCTGGTCGAGCGCCTGCGCGAGGCCGGCATCCAGGACGAAGCCACGCTCAACGCGATGCGCACGGTGCCGCGCCATCTGTTCATCGACGAAGCGCTGGCCTCGCGCGCCTACGAAGACACCGCCCTGCCGATCGGCCATGGCCAGACCATCTCGCAGCCCTGGGTGGTCGCGCGGATGACCGAGGCGGTGCTGCAGGTCGGCCCGACCAGGGTGCTCGAAGTGGGCACCGGCTCCGGCTACCAGGGCGCGATCCTGGCCGCGCTGGGGCTGGAGGTGTACACGGTCGAGCGCATCGGCGACCTGCTACGGCAGGCGCGCAAGCGCTTCCGGCATCTGGGCATGAATGTGCGCAGCAAGCACGACGACGGCCGCATTGGTTGGCCTGAACACGGCCCCTACGATGCCATCGTGGTCACCGCCGCCGCCCCGGCACTGGTCGATGCGCTGGTCGATCAGCTGGCGGTCGGCGGACGGCTGGTCGCCCCGGTCGGTGGCGCCTCGTCGCAGTCGCTGGTGCAGCTCACGCGCGCTGCCGACGGCGCGATCGAACAGCAGGTTCTGGCGCCGGTCACGTTCGTCCCGCTGTTGTCGGGCATGCTGGATTGAATCCATGAGAGTTCCTCGATGAAGATCTTCGGGCCGTTGTACGACGTGGCCATTCGTTGGTCGCGCAATCGCCGCGCTCCGGCGCTGCTGACCGGCCTCAGTTTCGTGGAGGGCTTCATCTTCCCGGTGCCGCCGGAGGTGATGCTGGCGCCGATGTCGCTGGCCGAACCCAGGCGCGCGTTGTGGTTCGCCACCTTGAGCCTGCTCGGCTCGGTCTGCGGCGCGCTGGTCGGCTATCTGCTGGGCCATTTCGCCTTTGCCGCATTGTCGCCGCTGATCGAATGGCTGGGCTGGAGCGCGAAGATCCAGGCGCAGATCGAAACCCTGCGCACGCTGGTCGCCGATTCGCCGTGGAAGGCCTTCTGGGCGCTGGTGCTGGTGGGCTTCACCCCGATTCCGCTGAAGATCTTTACCTGGGCCTCGGGCGTGGTCGGCGTGCCGATCCTGCCCTTCATCGCCAGCATGCTGGTGGGGCGGGGCAAGCGCGTGTACCTGGTGGCCGGCGCGATCCGGCTGGGTGGAGCGCGTGCCGAAGCCGCGTTGCATCGCTGGATCGAGCCGCTGGGCTGGGTGGCCATGGCCGTGCTGGCAGTGGGAGCAGGGTGGCTGGCGTGGAAGACAACCAACGGATGAGCAAGTTGCAGATGAATTCGGTATGTAAGACAGCAGTCCTGCTCGCAGTGGCCACCGGGCTGGCCGCCTGCAGCAGCGCCACGGTGGTGCGTTCGCCCGGAGCCGGCGGCGGTTCGGCGTCTGCACGTCCGTCAGCGGCGCCACGTCCGTCGGTGCCGCGCCCGGGCGCGACCGTCACCGTCCAGCGCGGCGACACGCTGTACGCCATCTCGCGCCGCACCAACATCACCGCGCCTGATCTGGCGGCCTGGAATGGCCTGTCCTCGCCGAACACCATCTATCCCGGCCAGACCCTCAAGCTCTACCCGCCCGGGGCCAGCAAGCCTGGCGGCAGCACCTCCACTGCCGGCACGGTGGTTCCGCCGCGCCCGAGTGCCCCGGTCGCAGCGCCGGTCAGCAGTGGATTTCCGTGGCGCTGGCCGGCCGATGGCGTGGTGGTCGGCACCTTCGTCACCGGCGAAACCACCAAACAGGGCGTGGACATCGCCGGCGCCAGCGGGCAGGCAGTGCGCGCCGCCGCCGATGGCGTGGTGGTGTACTCCGGCGCCGGCCTGGTCGGCTACGGCGAGCTGATCATCATCAAGCACAACGACCAGTGGCTGTCCGCCTACGGGCACAACCGCAAGCGCCTGCTCAACGAAGGCCAGAGCGTCAAGGCCGGCCAGCAGATCGCCGAGATGGGCCGCAGCGGCGCTGCCCGCGACATGCTGCACTTCGAGATCCGCTACAACGGCAAGCCGGTGGATCCGCTGTTGTATCTGCCTAGGAAGTGATTGGGGATTCGGGATTTGGGATTCGCAACGGCAACGGCGCTGGGCTGATGGTGCCGCGTGGAAGGTGCGTTCTACCGGCCTGAGCTCGCTTGAGGTGTCGCTGCTGCTGCTGGCATGAGAGCGATATCTGCTCCAGCCCGCAGTTGCGAATCCCCAATCCCTAATCCCTAATCCCGGCCTTCCAGAATCATTGCCAGCGCCACCCGGCGGCCTTCGCTGGCCAGCACGTTGTAGGTGCGTGCGGCGGCCGCATTGGTCATCGCTTCCAGGCCGATGCCGCGGGTCAGGCAGGCTGCCAGCACGTCCGTCTTCGGAAACTGCTGCCGCTCGCCGGTGCCGAGCAGGATCACCGCCGGGGCAAGTGCCAGCACCGCGTCCATATGCGCGACCTGGAGCTGCGCCAGGCCGGGCACCGGCCAGCCTTCCACCAGCTCGTCGGGCATCAGGATGAAGCTGCGCTGCAGAATCTGGTCGTTCACCTTGGCATGGCGGCCATCGGCCGCGCGCAGCGCATAGGTGTAGTCGGGGTGTTCCTGGCTTAAAGGCATGGCGAACTCGTCTGTCAGCCGCGCGGCAGCACGATCTGACGCTTTTCCTTGCTGGGGCGGTACAGGATGGCGACATGGCCGATCCGCTGCACCAGCGCGCTGCCGGTGTGCTGGGTCAGTTCGGCGATCATGGCGTCACGGGCCTCGCGATCCTCCGATGTCACCTTCACCTTGATCAGTTCGTGGCGCTCGAGCACTTCCTCGAGTTCGGCCAGAAATGCCGGCGTGACCCCTTTGCCCCCGGTCTGCAGCAGTGCCTTGAGATCGTGGGCCTGGCCGCGCAGGAAACGGTTCTGGGCGGAGGTGAGAACAATGGACATGCAGGATCAAAGGGAAGCAAAGGGTGTTCAGGGTATCATGGCGACCCGTTCAGACCCCTTTGCCGATGCCTTCCCGTAGTAAAAGCAGCCAGCGCTGGCTCAAGGAACACTTCGCCGATCCGTTCGTCAAGAAGGCGCAGGCCGAAGGCATGCGCTCGCGCGCGGCCTACAAGCTGGAAGAACTGCTCCAGCGCGACCGTCTGCTCAAGCCGGGCATGGTGGTGGTCGACCTGGGCGCGGCGCCGGGCGGCTGGTCGCAGCAGGTACGCAAGTCCATGGGCGACAGCGGCCGGGTGGTGGCGCTGGATATCCTGGAGATGCCGCCGCTGGCCGGGGTGGAGTTCCTTCACGGCGACTTCAGGGAGCAAACCGTCCTATCGGAATTCGAGGCGATGCTGGGCGATGTGCCGGTGGACCTTGTGCTGTCCGATATGGCCCCCAATAAGAGTGGCATGGACGCGGTCGACCAACCGCGGATGATGCACCTGGCGGAACTGGCGATGGAATTCGCCGATATCCACCTCAAACCGGGCGGGGCGTTCCTGATCAAGTTGTTCCAGGGCGTCGGGTCCGACGACTACATTCGTGAGCTTCGCCGCCGCTATGACAAGGTGACGATTCGCAAACCGGCGGCCTCGCGCAAGCGCTCCCCGGAAGTTTATGCGCTCGGTCAGGGCAAGCGTGCCCAGATCAAGTAAGCTGCCAATGACCACCGTGTTTCAAGAATTGAAGAGTAGAGGGCACCGGAGCCAATGAGGATGAACGACTTGACCAAGAATCTGCTGTTGTGGGTGGTCGTCGCGGTTGTGCTGATGGTCGTCTTCCAGAGCTTCTCGCCGCGGATGGCGGGCGGTGTCGGCCCCGACGCGATTACCTACACCCAGTTCCTGAAGGAAGTGGATGCCGGGCGCGTCAAATCGGTGGACTACACAGACGAGACCAATCTGGCGGTCAACGCGATCCGCTTCAAGCGCACCGACGGCAGCGAAGCCACCGTGTACGGGCCGCGCGACGACAAGCTGGTCGACGTGCTGTACAGCAAGAACATCGAAATGACCCGCCAGAAGCCCTCCACCGGGCCGGGTTTCTGGTCGTTGGTGCTCAATTTCCTGCCGGTCATCCTGATCATCGGCTTCTGGCTGTTCATCATGCGCCAGATGCAGGGCGGTGGTGGCGGTGCCAAGGGCGCGATGAGCTTCGGCAAGTCGCGCGCCAAGCTGCAGGGCGAGGACCAGGTCAAGATTACCTTTGCCGACGTTGCCGGTTGCGACGAGGCCAAGGAAGAAGTCAGCGAGCTGGTCGACTTCCTGCGCGACCCGACCAAGTTCACCAAGCTGGGCGGCAAGATTCCGCGCGGCGTGCTGATGGTCGGCCCGCCGGGTACCGGCAAGACGTTGCTCGCCAAGGCGATTGCTGGCGAGGCCAAGGTGCCGTTCTTCAGCATCTCCGGTTCCGACTTCGTCGAGATGTTCGTGGGCGTTGGCGCCAGCCGCGTGCGCGACATGTTCGAGCAGGCCAAGAAGCATGCGCCCTGCATCATCTTCATCGATGAAATCGATGCCGTTGGCCGTCACCGCGGCGCTGGTCTGGGCGGTGGACACGACGAGCGCGAGCAGACTCTGAACCAGTTGCTGGTCGAGATGGACGGTTTCGAGGGCGGCGAGGGTGTGATCGTGATCGCTGCGACCAACCGCCCCGACGTGCTGGATCCTGCGCTGCTGCGTCCGGGCCGTTTCGATCGCCAGGTCGTGGTCGGCCTGCCGGACGTCAAGGGGCGCGAACAGATCCTGCGGGTGCACATGCGCAAGCTGCCGTTGGCCGACGACGTGGTGCCGATGGTCATCGCACGCGGTACGCCGGGCTTCTCCGGTGCCGACCTGGCCAACCTGTGTAACGAGGCAGCGTTGTTTGCCGCGCGCGGCAGCGAGAAGGAAGTCCGCATGGACCACTTCGACCGTGCCCGCGACAAGATCCTGATGGGTGCCGAGCGCCGCTCGATGGCCATGAGCGAAGACGAAAAGACGCTCACCGCCTACCACGAGGCAGGCCATGCAATCGTCGGCCGTCTGGTGCCCGAGCATGACCCGGTCTACAAGGTCACGATCATTCCGCGCGGTCGCGCCCTGGGCGTGACGATGTATTTGCCGGAAGGTGATCGTTACTCGATGAACCGCGTAGCGATCGAGTCGCAGCTGTGCTCGCTGTACGGCGGCCGCGTGGCCGAGGAGCTGATCTTCGGCGGCGACAAGGTCACCACCGGTGCGTCCAACGACATCGAGCGTGCGACCAAGATGGCGCGCAACATGGTCACCAAGTGGGGCCTGTCCGACGAGCTGGGCCCAGTGGCCTACGGTGAGGAGGAAGACGAGGTGTTCCTGGGTCGTTCGGTGACCCAGCACAAGAACGTCTCCGACGAAACCGCGCGCATGATCGACGAAGTGGTGCGCTCGATCCTGGACAAGGCCTATAGCAAGACCAAGGCCATCCTCACCGAGAACCTGGACAAGCTGCACGCGATGTCGCAGCTGCTGTTGCAGTACGAGACCATCGACGTGCCGCAGATCGACGCCATCATGGAAGGCCGCGAGCCGCCGCCGCCGGCCGGCTGGGGCAAGTCCGACAAGGACGGCGGCAACAACAACGACAAGGGCAGCCCGCGTCCGTTGGCGCCGATTGCCGGGCCAGCCGAGCAGCTGTAACGCCCGCATCGGTCAGCTGCAGAAGCATTCATCAAGGCCGGGAAGCGATTCCCGGCCTTGATGCGTTATACGGCCACATCGCCGACCACGCCCTACCGCAACCCCTCCAAGGAGACACCACCGATGTTCGACACCGCCCTCAAGCTGGATTGCGCCGGTCGCGAACTGCGACTGGACGCGCCGCAGGTGATGGGGATCGTCAACGTCACCCCGGATTCGTTTTCCGATGGCGGCCAGCACGCCAGTTGCGAGGCTGCCATCGCGCATGGCCTGCGCCTGGTCGAGCAGGGCGCTGCGCTGCTGGATATTGGCGGCGAATCCACCCGTCCGGGGGCAACCCCGGTATCGCTGGACGAAGAGCTGCAGCGCGTGATCCCGGTGATCCAGGCATTGGTGCAGCACACCGGCGTGCCGATCAGTGTGGATACCTTCAAGCCGGAGGTGATGCGCGCGGCGGTCGCGGCCGGCGCCGGCATGATCAACGACGTGCACGCGCTGCGCTCGCCCGGCGCATTGGATGCCGCGGCCGAACTGCGGGTGCCGGTGGTGTTGATGCATGCACGCAGCGCACCCCATGCGATGCAGGACGCGCCGCATTACGACGACGTGGTGGCCGAGGTGCATCGCTTCCTGGCCGAGCGCATCTTCGCGGCGGAAATGGCCGGTATCGACAAGCGCCGGTTGATCCTCGACCCGGGATTCGGGTTCGACAAGACCACCACGCACAATCTCACCGTGCTGGCGCAGTTGCAGCGCCTGCAGGAGTTCGGCCTGCCGATCCTGGCCGGGCTGTCGCGCAAGCGCAGCATCGGTGAACTGACCGGGCGCCAGGTCGCCGCAGAACGCGTCTACGGCTCGGTCGCCGCGCACCTGATCGCCGCCCAGCATGGTGCGATGGTGCTGCGCGTGCACGATGTGGCCGCTACCGTGGATGCCTTGAAGGTGTGGAGCGCAATGGCGGCGATCCCGCTGCCACGCGTGAGCGCGCCTGCGGCACCGAGCATTCGCTGGCCGGACGAGGACTGATGCCGGCCGACCGACGCCCGCTGGCAATTGCATTGATGGGGCCGACCGCCAGCGGCAAGACCGCGCTGGCACTGGAGGCAGCGCAGCGCTGGAACGGCGAGATCGTCAGTGTCGATTCGGCGCTGGTGTATCGCGGCCTGGACGTCGGCGCGGCCAAGCCGGATGCCGCGATGCGCGCGGCGGTGCCACACCATCTGATCGACCTGCGCGATCCCTGGCAGATCTATTCGGCGGCGGAATTCGCCAGCGATGCGCGGCAGGCGATCGGGCAGATCGTGGCGCGCGGCAAGCTGCCGATTCTCGCCGGCGGCACCGGGCTCTACTTCCGCGCCGTGCTGGAAGGGCTGTCGCAGTTGCCCGAGGCCGATCCGGCGGTACGCTCGGCCATCGCAGCCGAAGCCGAACAGCTCGGTTGGGCCAGGCTGCATGCGCAGCTGGCGGACGTGGACCCGATCGCCGCTGCCCGCATCCATATCACCGATCCGCAGCGGATCCAGCGCGCCCTGGAGGTCTATCGCATCAGCGGCAAGCCGATCAGTTACTGGCAGGCGCTGCCGCCGGGGCCACGTCTGCCGGTGCGGGTGCTGAAGGTCGTACTGGCACCGCGCGAGCGCGCAGTGCTGCATGCGCGCATCGAACGACGCCTGGACATGATGCTGGCACAGGATTTCCTGGCCGAAGTGGAACGTCTCCGAGCACTGCCGCAACTGCGCGCGGTGGGGTATCGCCAGGCCTGGGAGTATCTGGATGGGGCCGGTAGCCTGGCTGAGTTCCGCGACAGGGCGGTGCAGGCCACCCGCCAACTGGCCAAGCGGCAACTCACCTGGCTGCGTGG
>NZ_QEZG01000031.1:0-84231 GCF_003993495.1 Xanthomonas sp. BRIP62418 | reverse complement strand
GGGTGGGGCGGGCCCGGGATGGGGCGGCCGCTGGTCCCGCGGCCGCGGTTTCTGTCCATTGCGGCGCCGGCGCTGGCTGGCCGCGCGCATGGACGGGCGGTGGTGCGGCGGCGTCCCGGGCTGGCTTGACCGGCCGGGCAGCGGGGCCGCCGGGGCGGCGCATTGGCCGGTGCCGCTATAATCGACGCCCGTTTCCCCTCACGCGGTCCCTTGCGCATGTTCGAGTCCCTTACCCAACGTCTCTCCGGCACCATGGAGCGCCTGCGCGGCCGCGGCCGCCTGACCGAGGAGAACATCCGCGAAGCCACCCGTGAAGTGCGCATCGCCTTGCTCGAAGCCGACGTGGCGCTGCCGGTGGTGCAGGCGCTGATCGAGCGCATCAAGGTGCGCGCGGTCGGCCAGGAAGTGCTCAAATCGCTGACCCCGGGCCAGGCGCTGATCAAGATCGTCCGCGACGAGCTGACCGCGGTGATGGGCGCGGCCGCCACCGACCTCAACCTCAACGTGCCGGCGCCGGCGATCATCCTGATGGCCGGCCTGCAGGGCGCGGGCAAGACCACCACGGTCGGCAAGCTCGCCAAGCACCTGAAGGAAAAGCGCAAGAAGAAGGTCATGGTGGTCTCGGCCGACGTCTATCGCCCGGCCGCGATCGAGCAGCTCAAGACCCTGGCCGAGCAGGTCGGCGTGCTGTTCTTCCCGTCCGACGCCTCGCAGAAGCCGGTCGACATCGTGCGCGCCGCCATCAGCGATGCGCGCAAGTCGTTCGCCGACGTGCTGCTGGTCGATACCGCCGGCCGCCTGGCGATCGATGCGGCGATGATGGACGAGATCAAGGCGCTGCACGCCGCGGTCAACCCCACCGAAACCCTGTTCGTGGTCGATGCGATGACCGGCCAGGACGCGGCCAACACCGCCAAGGCCTTCGGCGAGGCGCTGCCGCTGACCGGCGTGGTGCTGACCAAGACCGACGGCGACGCCCGTGGTGGTGCCGCACTGAGCGTGCGCTACATCACCGGCAAGCCGATCAAGTTCGTCGGTACCGGCGAAAAGACCGACGGCCTGGACGTGTTCCACCCCGACCGCGTCGCCAGCCGCATCCTGGACATGGGCGACGTGCTCTCGCTGGTGGAGCAGGTCGAGCACAGCGTCGACCAGGAAAAGGCCGCCAAGCTCGCCGCCAAGGTCGCCAAGGGCAAGAAGTTCGACCTCAACGACATGAAGGAGCAGCTCGAGCAGATGCAGAACATGGGCGGCATCCATGGGCTGATGGACAAGCTGCCGGGCATGGGCCAGATCCCGGACAACGTCAAGCAGCAGGTCACCGGCAAGGAAGTGCCGCGCATGATCGCGATCATCAATTCGATGACCAAGAAGGAGCGCCGCAACCCGGCCCTGCTCAACGGCTCGCGCCGCGCCCGCATCGCCCGCGGCTCCGGCATGCAGCCGGCCGACGTCAACAAGCTGATGAAGCAGTACCAGCAGATGGAAAAGATGATGGGCAAGCTGGCTGGCGGCGGCATGAAGGGCCTGATGCGCAACATGAAGGGCATGATGGGCGCCATGGGCGGCCGCGGCGGCATGCCGTTCCGCTGAGTGCGGTAGTGTGCTGATGCGTCCGCTTGGTCGCATCACCCGCTGAGTATTGAAATCACTTCGATGTTAGGATTGCGCGCCCGCGGACGGGCGCGATTGCTCGCGGACGAGCAATCTAATCATCGGAGGATTCATGAAAGGATTTAAAGGATTTTTTTGCAAGTTTACGGTCAGTCTTAGCGGTATTGGATTGTCGGTTGCATGTAGTGCGGCATCAATCTTTTCTTATTCCAGCAACGCTGGTGACTATATTGGTCAGGGAAAGTCTGCTGTCTTGACTAATGCCAATGCAAAATTCGGCATGTCAGGGAACAAGGATCGGCTCACGTTTACTGCCGATGGTGCGTCTGGCGAATACTGGTATATAAGAATCGCCGCTCCGGTCGGCAGCGTTCTGGCTCCAGGCACTTATGCGAACGCCGAACGGTCAGCTTTCAAGACCGGGCGTTCCCCTGGTCTTGACGTATCCAGTACCGGGCGGGGCTGTAACGAAATCTGGGGGAAGGTGACGGTCAGGCAGATTTCATTCGATGCCGCTGGCAACGTGGACAAGCTGGAGGCAACGTTCCTGCAGCGATGCGAGCAGAGTAAGGCGCCAGCACTTGCTGGCATCATCAGCTATAACGCACCGCCCTTATCGCTGAAGTTGACGAGCGGTAGCGATGATTACGTGGGCGGCGGCGTGGGAAAGATGTATTACAACGACACCAGTATCTTCGTGTTGGATGGAAACGCGTCATACCTGCGGTATTCCGCTTCAGGCCTGCGTGACGATTGGTATGCGAGTATCGCTGCGCCTGTAGGGAAGACGCTGGTGCCTGGGCGTTACCCTACGCGACGTTTCGCAGATGGCACTCATGCGGGATTGGACTTCACTGGTAACGGACGAGGGTGCAATGAAAATCGTGGCACGCTCAACGTGCGTGCTATTGAGAAAGATGCCCAGGCCAACGTGGTCAAGCTGTACGCGGACTTTGAACAGTATTGCGATAATCGCACGACGCCTTTGCGCGGAACGATTCACTTTGGCATCTAGTTGATTGGCGGGCCTGCGAGTTGCAGGCCCGCCTCCTTGCTGAAGTACTGGCAATTTATTGCCAGCCATTTTCAGTAGTGATGTTAGGTGCCGTCGGGCAGGCATTTCATTGCCTTGTGGAGCTCAGCCGGGTATACAGAGTTCGTTGCTTGCGCTGCAAGGCGCTCAATGTCCATTGGCCGATGCGTCAATGCATACTGTGGTTTGGTCGTGACATCTTCAAAGTCTGGATGAGCCATTCCTGCTTAGGTCGTATTGACTCTTTCTGTAACCAATTCGGGCTGCGCATGCCGATCCTGCTCAGCCCCATGGCCGGCGCCTGCCCGGTGCCGTTGTCGGCGGCGGTTGCTGCGGCCGGCGGCATGGGTGCGATGGGCGCGGTGTTGTCGCAGCCGCAGGACATCGTGGCGTGGATGGCGGCCTTCCGTGACGCAAGCGCCGGGCCTGCACAGGTCAATCTATGGATTCCCGATCCGGCACCGGTGCGCGACGCCGCTGCGGAGGCGCGCGTACGTAAGTTTCTGTCGCACTGGGGGCCGCCGGTTCCCGAGGGTGCGGGCGATGCGGCGCCTGCCGACTTCGATGCCCAGTTCGAGGCCTTGCTCGCCGCGCGGCCTGCGGTGGCCTCGTCGATCATGGGCGTGTTTCGGCCTGACCAGGTTGCACGCCTGAAGCACGCCGGCATCGCCTGGTTCGCCTGCGCCACCACGCTGGACGAAGCGCGTGCGGCCCAGGCGGCCGGTGCCGATGCGGTGGTTGCGCAGGGGGCCGAGGCCGGTGGGCATCGCGGTGCGTTCGACGCCGGCCGTGCCGAGCGGCAGATGACCGGGCTGTTCGCCTTGTTGCCGCGACTGGTCGATCACCTCGATCTCCCGGTGATCGCCGCAGGCGGCATCGCCGACGCGCGCGGCATTGCCGCGGCGCTGACGCTGGGCGCGAGCGCGGTGCAGATCGGCACCTGCCTGCTGCGCACCCCCGAGGCGGCGCTGCCAAGCGCCTGGGCCGATGCCCTGGCCCAGGCCGAACCGGAACAGACCCAGCCGACCCGCGCATTTTCCGGCCGGCTGGGGCGTGCGCTCGCCACGCCGTATGTGCATGCCTCCGCCGCCGCAGAGGCACCGGTGCCGGCGCCGTATCCGGTGCAGCGCGCGCTGACCGCGCCGATGCGTCAGGCCGCCGCGCGCGACAACCGCCTGGACGCCATGCAGGCCTGGGCCGGCCAATCGGCCTGGATGGCGCCGGCCCAGCCTGCCGCGCAACTGGTGACCCAGTGGTGGGCGCAGGCGCAGGCGCTGGTGTGCCGCTGATCTTCTGCAACGGTGCAGTGGCGACAGCGCAGCAACTGGGCGCCGCCGCACTGATCAACTACGGCCACTTCACCACGTTGCAGGTGCGCGCCGGTGCGGTACGCGGGCTGGACCTGCATCTGCAGCGGCTGCAACACGACGGCGCTGCCTTGTTCGGTGCAGCGATCGATGAGGCATCCCTGCGCGCCCAGTTGCGCGCTGCGTTGTCGGCTGCGGACTGCGCCGATGCCAGCGTGCGCATCACTGTGTTTGCGCAGGATTTCGACCTGCGCGATCCATCGCGGCAGCTTGCGCTCGATGTGCTGATCTCCATCGCGCCCGCCGCCCGGATGCCAGCCACCGCACTACGCGTGCAGCCGGTCCATCATGTGCGCGAGCAACCCCGGCACAAGCATGTCGGCACCTTCGCGCTGCTGCACCTGCGTCGCCAGGCCCTGGTGGCCGGCTACGACGATGCCCTGCTGGTCGACGCCCAGGAGCATCTGCTGGAAGGTGCCTTCTGGAATCTGGGCCTGTGGCAGCAGGGCAGGGTGGTGTGGCCGCAAGGACCGGCGCTGCTAGGCACCCAGCAGCGTCTGCTGCAGGCAGGCCTGCAGATGCTCGGGATCCAGCAGGAGTCGCGCCCGGTTACGCTGGGCGAGCTGGACGGGTTCGATGGGGTGTTCAGCTGCAATGCGCGTGGTCAGCAGGCGATCGTGCAAGCCGGAGCGGCATCGTGGCCGGCGCAGGCCGCGCAACTGCCATTGCTGGAGCGGGCCCTGCAGACCCAGGCCTGGCAAGGGATCTGAGCGAATTGGGGGTGGCTTGGCTTCGCCGCCGGAGCCCGCTATAATCGCTGGCTTACCGCGCCATTCTGGCGACTGGGCAACTTTAGGAAAACGACACCATGGTCAAGATTCGACTGACCCGCGGCGGCGCCAAGAAGCGTCCGTTCTACCACATCATCGTGACCGACGTGCGCAGCGCGCGCGATGGCCGCAATATCGAGCGTCTGGGTTACTACAACCCGGTTGCACAGGGCGCAGAACCGCGCGTCGTGCTGGACGTCGCACGCGTCGACCATTGGGTCGGCCAGGGCGCACAGCTGACTGATAAGGTGCGTAACCTGTATCGCGAAGCCTCCAAGTCCCAGGCCGCTGCGGCCTGATCTTGAGGGCCGGGCGTCACCGCCCGGCCCAGAGTCGACGCAGATGAAGCCGACCGAGCGCCGCATCCTGTTAGGCAGGATTGTCGGCGCTTTTGGTGTCAAGGGCGAGCTCAAGCTCGAATCCTGGACCGAGCCGCGCAGTGCGATCTTCCGGTATCAACCGTGGATCGTGCGGGCGCCCTCGGGGCAGGAGTCGGTCGTGAGTGGCGTCCGTGGACGCGATCAGGGCAAGAATCTGATTGCAGTGTTCCCGGACGTCAGCGACCGTGACACCGTCGAAGCCATGCACGGGACCGAGATCTATGTCTCGCGCAGCGTGCTGCCGCCGCCCAAGCCCGATGAATACTATTGGGTGGATCTGGAAGAGCTGCAGGTGGAAACCGTCGAGGGCGTCAAGCTCGGCACGGTGTCGCACCTGTTCTCCACCGGCTCCAACGACGTGATGGTGGTGCGCGGCGATCGCGAGCGGCTGGTGCCGTTCGTGCTGCCGGATTTCGTCAAGTCGGTCGACTTCGACGCCAACCTGATCGTGGTGGACTGGGATCCGGATTTCTGATCAAGGCGGTGCCCCGGCTCCGCGCTTGCTCTACCCATTCCCAGTCCCGATTTCCGACTCCCGCTAGTGCGCATCGACGTCATCAGCCTGTTCCCCGAGTTCATTGCGCAATGCGCAGCGTTCGGCGTGGTCGGGCGGGCGCAGGAGCGTGGCCTGCTGGAATTGCAGGGCTGGAATCCGCGCGAGCATGCGCAGGGCAATTACCGCCGCGTGGACGACCGTCCGTTCGGTGGTGGGCCCGGCATGGTGATGTTGATCGAGCCGTTGCGGGCCTGTCTGGACGCGGTGCAAGCGGCGGACCCGCGTCCGGCGCCGGTGATCTATCTCAGCCCGCAGGGGCGGCCGCTCACCCAGCCGCTTGCCCGCGAGCTGGCGCAGTTGCCACGCATGGTGTTGTTGTGCGGGCGCTACGAAGGCGTGGACGAGCGTTTTCTGGCGCAGGCGGTGGATATGGAAATCTCCATCGGCGACTACGTGTTGTCCGGTGGCGAGCTTGGCGCGGCGGTGCTGGTGGATGTGGTGACGCGGTTGCAGGAAGGGGTGTTGAACGACGCCGAATCCGCAGCCCAGGACAGTTTCGAAGGCCCGCAAGGCCTGCTCGACTGCCCGCACTACAGCCATCCATCGACCCATGACTGGGGCGATGTACCGGAGGTATTGCGCTCGGGCAATCACGCTGCAATTGCGCGCTGGCGTCGGCAGCAGTCGCTGGGCCGGACCTGGTTGCGTCGCCCGGACCTGCTCGACGAGGCCGGGTTGGACAAGAACGATCGCCGTCTGCTGGACGAGTTTCGCCGCGAACTCGCCCAAGGCGACGAGAAATAAGGGCTCACCCCTAGCTCTTGCAATATCGATTGGGGTACAATATGCGGCTTGCTGGCCAGCCTTGCGTCTGGCCCTCCTACGAACCTCGAGCAATCGCCGTGCGGCGACTGCCGGTCCAATATCACCAGACACGCGGTGCCCATCATGAGCAAACTCAACAAGACCATCCTGGCTGACTTCGAAGCCGCCCAGATTCAGCGCAAGCTTCCCGAGTTCAACCAGGGCGACACCGTCGTGGTGAACGTCAAGGTGAAGGAAGGCAACCGCGAGCGCGTGCAGGCCTATGAGGGCGTCGTGATCGGTACCAAGAACGCCGGCCTGAATTCCGCCTTCACCGTGCGCAAGATCTCGCACGGCTTCGGTGTCGAGCGCGTGTTCCAGACCCACAGCGCCATCATCGACTCGGTCGAAGTGAAGCGTCGCGGTAAGGTTCGCGCCGGCAAGCTGTACTACCTGCGTGGTCTGGAAGGCAAGGCCGCCCGCATCAAGGAAGATCTGGCCGCCGCTGCACAGGCCAAGGCTGCTCGCCAGGCTGCTGCCAAGGCTGAGTAAGTCACCGGCAGGCTTGTCCTGCTGATGCCAGACGGCCGCCTTCGGGCGGCCGTTTGCGTTGTGGGAATCGGGAATCGGGAATCGGGAATCGGGATTGGGGATTGGGGATTGGGCGGTGGGGCATGCGTTGAGGGCGAGCGCGTGCTGTGTTGGTCGAGGGAACGACGTCCTGGCAGCTGCTCCGCCAGCTGTTCCGTGGATTGGTCGAGTGGATCACTCACCAGGCGGCCATGCGCTGGATCGATCATCCCAACAGGGCATCCGGCTGCTGGGTTAGACCTGGCTTGATTTCGGTCGATACTGCTGCCCGGTGATGCCGGCCGACATCAGCGCTGGCGGTGCTGCGGCAATGCTGCGATCGGCGCGGTATCGGCGACCGGCGAGGCCGGATGCGCCGGTACTTCGGCGGCGGCGGCCAGCTCCGCCGGATTCGCCGGATGCGCTGGCGTGGTCAGCATGCGTGCCTTGCGCCAGCCGCCCCAGCGGTAGTACGCCAGCGACAGCAGCATTGAACACACCGAGCTGATCGGAAGGCTCCACCAGATGCCATCGGCTCCCAGGTGCGGAATCAAGGCGTTCGCCAGGGGCACGCGCACGCCCCACAGACCGAAGGCCAGGATCAGCAGCGGCGGGATCACCGCGCCAGTGGCCCGCACCACGCCGGAAATCACAAAGCTCACGCCAAACAGCAGGAACGACCAGATACCGATGTGATTGAGATGCCGCGCAACCTCCAGTGTCGGGCTGTCGCTCGGCAGGAACAGCGCCAGCGCCCAGCGGTCGAACACGATCAGCAGCCCGATCAACACGCCGGTCATCAGGAAGTTGGCGACGATGCCGGTGCGTGCGGTTGCATCCACACGCGTCCACAATCCGGCGCCCACGTTCTGCGCCGCCATCGTCGAACATGCCGCGCCCAGCGCCATCGCCGGCATCTGGACATAGGTCCATAGCTGCAACGCAGCGCCGTAGGCGGCGGCGGTGTCGGTGCCGAAGCCGTTGACCAACGTCATCATCGCGATCATGGCCAGCGAAATCAGCACCATCTGCAGGCCCATCGGCACGCCCTTGACGATGAGCGCGCGCAGGATCGTGGGCGCGATGCGGAACAGGTGCAGGTCGCCGCGTCCCAGCCACAACACATGACGCTGACTGCGCAGGTACAGCAGCAAACCGCCCAGTGCCACTGCCTGCGCCAGCAACGTGGCCCAGGCCGCGCCGGCGATGCCCAATGCCGGAAACGGCCCCAGACCGAAGATCAGCAACGGGTTGAACACGATGTCCAGCACCACCGACACCAGCAGAAAGCGGAACGGCGTGCGGGCATCGCCGGTGCCGCGCAGTGCCGCCGACAGGAACGCGAACACATAGATCAGCGGCATGGCCAGGAAGATCACCCGCAGGTACTGCTCGGCCAGCGTCTGCGATGTCGGCGGCGTGCCCATTGCGGTCAACAGATGCGGCGCCAGAAACCAGCCCAGCACCGCGATCAGCGCCGACAGCCCGCCGAAGAAACTGGCGCTGGTGCCCATGACCTTGCGCGCCTGCGCAATGTCGCGCGCGCCCATCGCCTGGCCGATCAGAATGGTCGAAGCCATGCCGATGCCGAACACCGAGCCGATCAGGAAGAACATGATGCTGTTGGCATTGGCTGCCGCAGTCAGCGCCGCCTCGCCGAGGTAGCGACCTACCCAGATCGCGTTGATCGAGCCATTGAGCGATTGCGCGATATTCCCCGCAAGGATCGGCATCGCGAACAGCAGCAGATTCTTGCCGATCGGGCCTTCGGTCAGGACAGCGGATTTGGGCATCGCAGACGCGCCGTGGGACGGAAGCTGCGAACACTAGCATTGGCTTGTGTGAGGCATGCGGTTGCCCAGCGTTTCGAGGACGCGGGGCAGGCCACCGGTTCTGCGGTTCTGCCTGTATCGGTCAGCCAGGGCGTGGTCGCGTGCCAGGTCCTGCAGCTCACCATGCTTGAGTTCCGGCGAAGGTGCCCAAATGTTTTTTGTTCAACGCAGCCCGTTGCGAGGCGCCGCAGCAGCGGCGATCACGACAGCGGCTTGTGGCCCCATTGGACCCGACGGCAAGCACAACGCGATGACTCAACTGGTGGAACAAGCGACGACGGTCAGGCTGGATGTCTGGCTGTGGGCGGCGCGCTTCTTCAAGACGCGCAGCCTGGCCAAGACGGCGGTGGACAACGGCAAGGTGGATGTGGGCGGCCAGCGGCCCAAGCCCTCGCGCACCCTGCGCACCGGCGAGCAATTGCGCATCGACCGCGGTGGCGAAATCTTCGAGATCACCGTTGCCGCGCTGAGCGATGTGCGTGGCCCGGCACCGGTCGCACAGACGCTGTACCTGGAAAGCGATGCCTCACGCGAGGCGCGTGCACAATGGCGGCTGCAGCGTGCCGCCGAACGCACCGGCTACCGCGCACCCGAGGGCAAGCCGGACAAGCGTGCACGCCGGCTGATCAACGCACTGGGCGATATCGACGCGTTGTAGCAGTGCGTGGTTGTCCGCTGCGAATTGGGTGATGGACATAAAACACCCAGAGCGTTGTTGTTGACGCAAGAGGAAACGGCGCTTCCCAGCTGAGTCGAGTGTGCGGCGCCCTCACCAATTGCGGGACACGCGGTGAATCCGTCCCTGGAGGCTCGGTGGCGGCATCCATGCCGCCCCACGGTTCCGCACTTGGCGAGGACACCGCACCAGATAGCTGATCGGTTGTTTGCTTAAGCGCTTGTCGTTGATCGGCTTGCGTTAGGAAATTGGCTGACGCTTCTTTATCAGAACACCAGAGCACCGTGCCTGCTCTCACCAAGCACACCGACCATCCCGCCTGGCCCTTGCCCGCTCACCGTCGCGGGACCTTACGCGGCATGGAGGCCGCGTAAGAGCCTACAAGGACGTACTTGCGGCGTGTCCCGCGATGGTGGGCGGGCAAGGGCCTTGCAGCCAAGCCGCAGACCAGCCGCTCCACGGACGTCTGCAGTGTGCCGAGTCGAGCTCTTGCGTGTATTTCAACACCGCTGCAGGCGCACGCACGAAGGCGTGCGTGCGCCTTGCGCCTCAGGCCAGATCGAAACGATCCAGCTGCATCACCTTGGTCCAGGCGGCAACGAAGTCGTGCACGAACTTCTTCTGCGCATCGGCACTGGCGTAGACCTCGGCCACCGCACGCAGGATCGAGTTGGAACCGAACACCAGGTCCACGCGCGTGCCGGTCCACTTCTGTTCGCCGGTGCTGCGGTCGCGGCCTTCGTACACCTCTTTCGCTTCGGAGGTGGCTTTCCATTCGGTGCGCATGTCGAGCAGGTTGGCGAAGAAGTCGTTGCTCAGCACGCCGGGGCGGGTGGTGAACACGCCGTGCCTGGAGTCGCCGACATTGGCGCCGAGCACGCGCAGGCCGCCGACCAGCACGGTCAACTCGGGCGCGGTCAGCGTCAGCAGCTGTGCCTTGTCGATCAGCAGTGCCTCTGCCGGCACTGCGTAGCGCTGCTTGGCGTAGTTGCGGAAGCCATCGGCCACCGGCTCCAGCACCGCGAAGGACTCGACATCGGTCTGCTCCTGCGAGGCATCGGTGCGGCCGGGTGCGAACGGCACGGTGACGCTGTGGCCTGCGGCCTGTGCTGCGCGCTCGACCGCGGCGTTACCGGCCAGCACGATCAGGTCGGCGAGCGAGATCTGCTTGCCACCCGACTGTGCGCCGTTGAAGTCGGCCTGGATGCGCTCCAGCGTGCCCAGCACCTGCGCCAGCTGCTCGGGCTGGTTGGCCTGCCAATCCTTCTGCGGTGCCAGCCGGATGCGTGCGCCGTTGGCACCGCCGCGCTTGTCCGAGCCGCGGAAGGTCGACGCCGATGCCCACGCCGTGGACACCAGCTGCGCCACGCTCAGGCCGGAGTCGAGGATGGCCTGTTTGAGGGCGGCGGCGTCCTGCGCATCAACCAGCGGGTGGTCGACGGCCGGCACCGGGTCCTGCCACAGCAGTTCTTCGCTCGGCACCTCCGCCCCCAGGTAACGCGAGCGCGGTCCCATGTCGCGGTGGGTGAGCTTGAACCAGGCGCGGGCGAAGGCATCGGCGAACTGGTCGGGGTGTTCGTGGAAGCGACGCGAGATGGCCTCATAGGCCGGGTCGAAACGCAGCGCCAGATCGGTGGTGAGCATGGTCGGCCGATGCTTCTTCGCTGCATCGTGCGCATCGGGGATGATGGCGTCGGCATTCTTGGCCACCCACTGGTGCGCACCGGCCGGGCTCTTGCTCAGCTCCCACTCGAACTTGAACAGGTGGTCGAAGAAGTCGTTGCTCCACTGCGCCGGGGTGGTGGTCCAGGTGACTTCCAGGCCGCTGGTGATGGTGTCGGCACCCTTGCCGCTGCCGTAGCGGTTGTGCCAGCCCAGGCCCTGGCTTTCCAGCTCGCCGGCTTCCGGCTCGGCACCGACGTTGTCGGCCGGGCCGGCGCCATGGGTCTTGCCGAAGGTGTGGCCGCCGGCGATCAGCGCCACGGTCTCTTCGTCGTTCATGGCCATGCGCGCGAAGGTGTCGCGGATGTCGCGCGCGGCGGCAACCGGGTCGGGCTTGCCGTCCGGGCCCTCCGGGTTGACGTAGATCAGGCCCATCTGCACGGCGGCCAGCGGGTTTTCCAGGTCGCGGGTGTGCGGCACTTCGCTGTCGTCGTCCTTCACCAGCACGCCGTGCGCCTCGTCCACGCCGGGCGAGCCGCGCGAGTAGCGCTCGTCGCCACCCAGCCACTTGGTTTCCCGGCCCCAGTACAGATCCTGATCCGGCTCCCAGGTGTCCTCGCGGCCACCGGCAAAGCCGAAGGTCGTAAAGCCCATGCTTTCCAGCGCGACGTTGCCGGTGAGGATCATCAGGTCGGCCCAGGAGATCGCCTGGCCGTACTTCTGCTTGATCGGCCACAGCAGCCGGCGCGCCTTGTCCAGGCTGACGTTGTCCGGCCAGCTGTTGAGCGGTGCGAAGCGCTGCTGGCCGCGACCGCCGCCGCCACGCCCGTCGCCGATGCGATAGGTGCCGGCGCTATGCCAGGCCATGCGCACGAACAGCGGGCCGTAATGGCCGAAGTCGGCCGGCCACCAGTCCTGCGAGTCGGTCATCAGCGCACGCAGTTCCTGCTTGAGTGCGGCCAGATCGATGCGCTTGAACGCCTCGGCGTAGTTGAAGGTCTGGCCCAGCGGGTTGGACTTGCTCGAATGCTGGCTGAGCAGGTCCACGCGTAACTGCTTGGGCCACCAATCGCGGTTGGTGGTTCCGGTACCGACGACGGCGTGGTTGAACGGGCACTTTGCTTCGGTTGTCATGGCAATACCTGTGTGCGTGAGCACCTGGGGAGCTGTGTGCCGAAACTGCGGACACGCGCTGGTGGAATTGAAAGGGCGGGCAATGCGTCAGGGGTGGTCATCCACGGCGCACATGCGGCCGTGGGGGCATCGAGAAGCGTCGCCGCGTATGGCGATGCTAGCGCCTGCCTGCAGGGGCCGGTATGGGGCGATGTGCAGAGTGTGACTGGCAGACATGCGCGTCAGGCGGGCTCATCGTGGCGGGGTGTGCACACGATAAGCAGCATCGATCGGTTGGGGAATTCGAATTATTCAACCATATCGATAGCGAGGCGCTATGGATGGCGCGCCGATGTCCCCAACCTGCGCGCGCGATGTCAGCGCTTGCCGAACAGGCTGCCGCCGAGCTTCATGACATCGCCCAGTCCAAGCTTTCCGTCGCCATCCTGATCCAGCACGCTGCTCAGCAGGCCGTTGACCCCGGTGCTGCTGGCGCGCTGCTGTTCCTGCGCCAGGGCCGGGCCGAGCTGGCTGCTGGCCGCGGCATTGCCGCCGAGGAAGCGCTTGGCCAGATACGCCATCACGATGGGTGCCAGCAATTGCAGCAGCTGATTGGCCTTGCCGGTTTCCAGCCCGGTGGCCTGGCCCAGGCCTGCGGCGGCCTGCGGTGCCTTGTCGCCGAACAGATGCCCCACGATGCCGGCGCCATTGCCTTGCGCACCGCTGGCCGAGCCGCCCAGCAACGCACCGAGCAGGCTGCCGATGTCCGGGCTGCCGGCATGATCGCGCTGCAATGCACCCAGCAGCGCATCGGTGCCACCGGCCTGCTGGCTGTTACGGCCCAGCGCGCCCATCAATAGCGGCAGCGCGGTCTGCACCGCCGATTGCGCCTGCTCGGGCGCGATGCCGAGCCGGCTGGCGAGCTGCTGCAACTGCGGGCCCTGCAACTGCGCGGCAAGTTGATCGGTCAACGAGGCGGACGTGGTCATCGGTGTCTCCGGTTGGACAAAACGTTGCGGCAGCGTGCGCCCGTCGCGCCATCAGGGCAACCGCGCGCTGCACGTCATCGCGCAGCGCGCGATGCAGCGCGAGCCGGCGTATCGCAAAGCAGCATTGAAGCAACCACGCAAACCTGCAGCAGCAATGGATTATCAGGCCCCGCAAGCATCAGTCATGCAGCTACGCCGTGACGAACCTCCAACCAGCATTCAAACGACCAACCAACCTTGCCGCCGTAACAGATCCGCAAGCGCAGCAAGCTGCGCTGCTACGAATCCCAAATCCCGACTCCCCAATCCCCGCACTCAAAGCAACGCCTTCAACCGATACAAGGCTTCCAGTGCCTGCTTGGGCGTGAGTTCGTCCGGGTCCAGCGCCTGCAGTGCTTCCTGCGCAGCGGAAGAGGGCGCAGTGAACAAACCGAACTGTTGCGGCGCATCCAGTGCCGCCGGTGCCATCTGTGCGACATGGCTTTCGCCGCCGCGTTGCTCCAGTTCGGCCAGGCGATGACGCGCCTGGGTCACGGCGGCCTTGGGCAAGCCGGCGAGCGCGGCCACCTGCAGGCCGAAGCTGCGATTGGCGGGGCCGTCCTTGACCGCATGCATGAACACCAGGCGCTCGCCGTGTTCGACCGCGTCCAGATGCACGTTGGCGATACCGCTGGTCCCGCCGGCATGCGATTCGTCGGCCAGTGCGGTGAGCTCGAAATAATGCGTGGCGAACAGCGTGTAGCAGCGATTGCTATGCGCCAGATGGCGTGCCACCGCATCGGCCAATGCCAGGCCATCGTAGGTGGAGGTGCCGCGGCCGATCTCGTCCATCAGCACCAGCGATTGCGGCGTGGCGTGGTGCAGGATGTAGCTGGTCTCGGCCATTTCCACCATGAAGGTGGATTGCCCGCGCGCAAGGTCATCGCCGGCGCCGATGCGGGTGAGGATGCGGTCGATCGGCCCGATCACCGCGCGGCTGGCCGGCACATAGCTGCCGATATGCGCCAGCAACACAATCAAGGCGTTCTGGCGCATGTAGGTCGATTTACCACCCATGTTCGGGCCGGTGATGACCAGCATGCGGCGGTCGGCGTGCAGCTCCAGATCGTTGGGTTCAAACGGCTGGTCGCGCACCGCTTCCACCACCGGGTGGCGGCCGCGTTCGATACGCAGGCACGGTGCGTTGTCCAGTTCCGGCCGCGACCAATCCAGTGCCTGCGCGCGTTCTGCGAAGCCGGCCAGCACATCGAGTTCGCTCAATGCGCTCGCGCAGCGCTTGAGGCCTTCCAGCTCGCCGCCGAGTGCATCGAGCAGGCCTTCATACAGCAGCTTTTCGCGCGACAACGCGCGCTCGCGCGCCGACAGCACCTTGTCCTCGAAACTCTTGAGTTCTTCGGTGATGTAGCGCTCGGCATTGGTCAGCGTCTGCCGGCGGCTGTAGTGCAGCGGGGCTTTGTCGGCCTGGCCCTTGCTGATCTCGATGTAGTAGCCGTGCACGCGGTTGTAGCCGACCTTGAGCGTGGCGATGCCGCTGCTGGCGCGTTCGCGTTGTTCCAGGTCGATCAGGAATTGGTCGGCGTTGGTGGACAGGCGGCGCAACTCATCCAGATCGGCGTCGTACCCGGTGGCGATCACGCCACCGTCGCTGAGCTTGAGCGGCGGTTGTTCGGCCACCGCGCTGAGCAGCAGATGCGCGGTGGCATCGTGCTCGCCGAGTTCGGCATGCAGCGCCTGCAGGCGCGGCGAATCCAGCCGCGCAAGGATCGCGCGCACTCTCGGCAGCAGCGCCAGACCATCGCGCAAGGTGGAAAAATCGCGCGGGCGTGCCGAGCGCAGCGCCACGCGGGTGAGGATGCGTTCCAGATCGCCAAGCGCGCGGAAGGCCTCGCGCACGTCGGCGTCGGCGCCGCTGTCGATCAGCGTGCCGACTGCGTGGTGGCGCTGTACCAGGACCTCGCGCAGGCGCAGCGGACGGTGCAGCCAGCGCCGCAGCAGGCGCCCGCCCATCGGCGTAACCGTGCTGTCGAGCACCCCGAGCAAGGTGTTGCGGGTGTCGCCATCCACGCGTGTATCCAGCTCCAGATGCCGGCGCGTGGCCGCGTTCATCGAGATCGCCTCGCTGGCCACTTCCATCGCGATGGAGGTCAGATGCGGCAGCCGCTGTTTCTGGGTTTCCTCGACATAGCCCAGCAGCGCGCCGGCGGCGGCGGTAGCGCAGGGCTTGTCGTCGATGCCGAAGCCGGACAGGTCGTGCAACTTGAAGAAGGCCAGCAACTGGCGCCGGCCGCTGTCGGCGTCGAACAACCACGGTAGCCGCCGCCGTACGCCGACGCGGCCACGCAGGAATTCCGGCCAGTTGTCCTCGTCGGGTACCAACAGCTCGGCCGGTTCCAGGCGCGCGATCTCCGCTTCCAGCGCATCCACGCTATCCACTTCATTGACCAGAAAACGCCCGCCGGCCAGATCGGCCCAGGCCAACCCATAGCCTTGCTTGCTGCGCGCGATCGCCATCAGCAGCGTGTCGCGGCGCTCGTCCAGCAGCGCCTCGTCGGTGACCGTGCCCGGGGTGACGATGCGCACCACCTTGCGTTCGACCAGGCCCTTGGCCAGCGCCGGGTCGCCGATCTGCTCGCAGATCGCCACCGACTCACCCAACGCCACCAACCGGGCCAGGTAGCCCTCGTAGGCATGCACCGGCACGCCGGCCATCGGGATCGGCGCGCCACCGGAACTGCCGCGCTGGGTCAGGGTGATGTCGAGCAGCCGCGCCGCCTTGCGCGCGTCGTCGTAGAACAGCTCGTAGAAATCGCCCATGCGGAAGAACAGCAGCAGGTCGGGATAGTCCGACTTGGCGGCGAAGAATTGCTTCATGAGCGGGGTGTGCTCTGCAGCCCCGCCGGTGTTCTTGGTTTTTTCTTTTGTGTCAGTGCTTTGCAAGAAATGTTCTTCCGGGATGTGGCGGTCAATCAGGGTCGGTAGCGGCGAGTGACGGTGAGTTTTGTCGCGACGCCGTTGCGGCGACCCTCCGAACGAGATCGGATCGATATGCGACGAAACGGACGAGGCCTTGGAGTGGCGCAGATGTTGCGACGGAACCAGGGGCCGCCTCAAGTTGGCATGGGCTCAAGTTTAAGCTCAGCCATCGACAAATCCTTGAGCTGTCGATCGAGAGGGGCCGCCCATCGGTTCCAGTGGGCGCCTGCCGGGTTCGGCTTCTATGCAGGAAAGCGGACCATAACCTCTGAAGTGGTTCGGCGTGGCCCACAGGGCGTGCGTCGCTTCGCGCCGGGTAACGTTACTGACAGCGGCCTTGAGGAGCGCCTGTGCCGTCGCCAGGGATGAGTTGGCGGTGTTGCGAGGCACGGGAGAGAACCGCCCATCTGCCGACATGGGATCCCATCAGCGATGGGTGTCCGAGGCTCAGGTGCATGTTGAGAATGACGTATCGCCTCTGGATGACGGCGGCGAAAGAACCTCCTGAGTTTTGTACGACGCGCATTACGTCGGTGAGCGCAGACATGATCTTGAACAGCACCGTCGAGCTAAACCTTGACAAAAATGCTTCCGTTTAAGATGATTGAGTGATCACTCATTACACGGTGGCAGATCATGGCGCGTCCCCTGAGCGAAGAAAAGCGCGATGCGCTTCTTCGAGCCGCATGTGCGCTCATCGCGCAGTTGGGCATTGGGGCGCCCACCTCGAAGATTGCCAAGGCCGCAGGCGTGTCCGAAGGAACCCTGTTTACCTACTTTCCCACGAAGGATGACCTTCTCAATGCGCTGTTCCTGGCATTGGAAGGCGAACTTGCCGACTCGATGGCGGGGCCGTACCCGGCGGACGCATCCGCCCACGACCGGCTTTTCGTGGTGTGGAGTCGGCTGATCGATTGGGGGCTGAAGCATGCGGCGGCACGCAACGCCTTACGGCAGTTGAAGGTCTCGGACCGTGTAACGACCGAAAGCCGCCTGCGCTGCCACTCGATTTTTCTCGACGCGCGCTCACTCGTGGAGAGGTGTCTTGCGGAGCATTCGGCGCCTGACAGGCTCACGTTCTACATCGACACCGTGTTGTTCGAGCTTGCCGACATCACCATGAACGCCATCGTGGCAAACCCCGCCGGGCGCGAGGCGATTCAACGGGCCGGATTCGACCTTTTCTGGAAGGGGTCTGCCGCCTAATTTTTTGCCAGTTAAATGCGTAAGCACTCACTCAAACAGGAGCGACCCATGTTGCTTGATCAAAGCGGCTTTACCGAAACAGATGTGCCGAACCAGGCGGGAAAATGCTTCATCGTCACCGGCGCCAACGCAGGCGTGGGCTTTGAGATCACCCGGGTACTCGCCGCGCGGGGCGCGCGGGTGTTGCTGGGCTGCCGCGAGCAAGGCAGGGCCGATGCGGCGATTGCGCGCATCAAGCGGCAGACACCCGGTGCCGATCTTGCATGGTTGCCACTGGATCTGGGCGATCTCGATAGCGTCCGTGCAGCCGCCGCACATGTTTTGAAGGAGCCACGCATCAATGTGCTCATCAACAACGCCGGCATCATGAATCCGCCGCTGATGCGTACCAAGCAGGGCTTCGAATCGCAGTTCGGCGTCAACCATCTCGGGGTGTTTGCGCTGACCTCATTGCTGCTGCCCAAGCTGGCCGAGACGCCCGGCTCGCGCGTTGTGGTCACGTCCAGCATCGCGCATTTGAAGGCAACCCTCGATTGGGATGATCTCAACGCCGAGCGGAGCTACTCCAAGGGCGATCGCTATGGAGCGAGCAAACTGGCGAATGCGTTGTTCTTTTTCGAACTGGACCGGCGCCTACGCGCGACCCGGTCGCCCATCATGGCTGTCGGTGCCCACCCCGGCGTGGCCAGCACCAGCCTGGGACGGCACATGGGCCCCATCCAGGTGATGGGCCCACTTGTCGGCCTGCTGCTCAACAGTGCTGCGAAGGGCGCGTGGCCGGCCCTGCTGGCAGCGACCGGGCCCGTGAAGCCCGGCGGCTATTACGGCCCCACCGGCTTCCGCGGGATCAGGGGTGTGGCCGGAGAGGCCAGACGCGCCCCGCAAGCTGAAGACCCGGCGCTTGCCAGGCGGCTGTGGGACATCTCTGTCGCCATGACCGGAATCGACCCTGGCCTGCCTGCGATCTGAGCAGATACTGCGAAGATTGCCAGGTTTCTACCGAGTTCAACGCCGCGCAGGACGATGGCTTGTCGGAAGGCTATCGTCCCTATGCGATGGATGCAGCACGCGCGGCTGAACCATGGCGCAGGAGCGAGGACCTTGTCGGCCAACGCTATTAACCAATGGAGTCAACGGGATGCTTTTTGCCCGCAAGCGCGCCGGAAACTCGATAAGGCCGGATGATGCGAACGCACGATTGGGCGCAAGGCATCCATCACTGGAGGCTGGCGCCGGGGACGCTTGCGCTGCATTTCCGGTAGAAAAAAGGAATCGCAAAGGAGCATGTTTCTGGGCGGCAGAGGCCCGGCAGTGCGGGGCCTCCTGAGACGGTGGCTAGAATTCCTGCCAATCCGTGGCGACAGTCGAGGAAACAGCCTGTTGCGGGGCAATGATGTTCGCCTTCGCACGTGCAACCGAAGGCAGCGACCTGGGGCCCGCCGGCTTCCTGCTGGAGACGAGTGCAGCGGTTTGAACAAATGGCGACATCGCGGTGGTGTCAATCTTGAACACCGCAACGGCCTCGGTGAGCTGGACGGCCTGTTCTTCCATGGAGCGTGCAGCGGCAGTGGCTTCCTCAACCAGGGCCGCGTTCTGCTGCGTGGTTTCATCCATCTGCGTTACCGTGATGTTGACCTGCTCGATGCCGGCCGACTGTTCCTGCGAGGCCGCAGAGATTTCACCCATGATGTCGGTGACGCGCTGCACGCTGGAGACGATCTCGGCCATCGTGGTGCCCGCCGTATGCACCAGCGTGGAGCCTTCGGTGACGCGCTCGACAGAGTCGTCGATCAGGGTCTTGATTTCCTTGGCCGCAGCGGTGGAACGCTGTGCCAGCGTCCGCACTTCCGATGCGACCACCGCAAACCCACGGCCTTGCTCACCAGCCCGCGCCGCTTCCACGGCAGCATTCAAGGCCAGGATATTGGTCTGGAACGAGATGCCGTCAATCACGGAGATGATGTCGGCAATTTTCTTGGACGAGGCCTCGATGCCGGCCATGGTCCCCACCACCTTGCTGACGATTTCCCCGCCCTGGGAGGCCACGCCTGCGGCACCGATGGCCAGCTGGTTGGCCTGGCGTGCGTGCTCCGCATTCTGGCGAACCGTGGAGGTCAGCTCTTCCATGGAGGCAGCCGTCTCCTCCAGGTTGGCGGCCTGTTGTTCGGTGCGCTGCGACAGGTCCTGGTTGCCGGCGGCAATCTCGCTGGCCGCCGAGTTGATCGACACCGCCGATTGCTGGATGCGTCCGACGATCTCTGCAAGCTGCGCGGCGGTGGCGTTGGCGTCGTCGCGCATCTGCGCGAAGACCCCCTTGAACTCGCCCGTCATGCGCGCGGTGAGGTCGCCTGCAGCGATGGATTGCAGCAGCGACGACAGCGATTGCAGGTTGCCGTCCGCGGTGGCCATGAGCAGGTTCAAGCTCTCCACCATGACGCGGAAATCATATTGGAAGCGATCGGCATCGCCGCGCGCGGTGAAGTCACCGTTGGCCGCGGACTGCGCCAGCTGCTTGATCTCGATGTTCATGGCAGACAGGTTCGCCTTGACCTCGTCCATGGTCTGCGTCAGCACTGCTTTTTCACCAGGCAAGCGCTCCATGCTCTCACTCAGGTCGCCGATGGCGTAATGCCCCATGATCCGTGCAAGGTTCGACTGCACGGCCAGGTGCGAGGCCACCAGGGCATTGGTGTCCTCGGCCATGCGGCCGTAGTCACCCGGGAAGGCCTGGGCATCCATGCGAAAGCTGGTCTGGCCTTCATCGTGGCGCTTTGCCATGTCGCCCTGCGCGGTCAACAGGGCCTGGAGCTGCGTTTGCATGCCTTGCATGGCGCGTAACAGCCGGCCGGTTTCGTCCTTGGCCTGCGTGTGCACGTCGTTGCCGAGCTGACCATTGGCAATGGCTTCAGCCGCTTTCGTGGCGCGTGCCAGCGGCTGGGTCAGGCTTCGGGTGATGAGCCACGCCAGCAGGCTGCTGACCAGCACGACCGCGGCACCGCCAAGGATGAGCAGGAGCTTGCCCCGGTCCATCGACTTGACTGCTTCTGCGTAGGCCTGCCTGCTCTGTCCTTCCTGGCGGGTGACCAGTTCGCGGATCTTGTCCTGCCAGGCGAGGGTGGCGGGCCGCCCTTGCTCGCTGAGGATGTCCTGGGCCTGCGCGTTCTCGTTCCTGGCTGCCAGCGCGATGACTTCGTCGTTGAACTTCACGGAGGTCGCCCGACGCTCGTCCATCTCGGCACGAATCTTCCGCCCTTCCTCCGAGCTGGACAGCGCGTCCAGCTTGGTGCGCAGCTCCTGGTAGCGCTGGCGCTGCGCGTTGATCGTGGTGAGTGCTTCGGTGTTGAGCTCTTCGCTTGTCGCCATGGCATACGTGCCCAATGCGATCAGCAGCGAGGAGTTGGCATCCAGCATGCCGTTGCCGACCTGGATCTTGGCGGTGCGGTCGAGGACGATGAAGTCCAGCTGCGCTCGCGCGTTCGCCATGGTGCCCAGGCCGGTGGCCACGAGCAGGCCTGAGAGGAGAATCAAGATTCCAAATGCAACGGCCAGGCGGTGGCCGACGTTGAAGCGTTGGAGAAAAGCGATCATGGACGTCCCAGAAGAGATCAGTAGAGGCATCGATGCTCACGCGGTTAGCGAGCCTGGCATCGGTTTCCCAATAACGGCGCTCTGCTCAAAAACTGGAATATCTGTCACTAAACGATAATCTAACCCTTCAGAAAACGTCCGCGCTGTCGGGGTACGCCTGACGCATGTCAGGCGGAGCGGTTGCGCGCGTGGGAAGGCAATGCAGTTGAGGGTTCGGCAGTTGTCGATGGCTGATGCGCGATAACACCGATGGCAGGGCTATCCACTTCCGACTAGGCACTGTGGAAGAGGTGGAGCAGTGAACGCGCAATGGATGGCAGCAGTGGCGGATGCACTGAGTGACCTGCAGGCGGCAAGAGCGGCTCAAGGCGCGGTGCTCGAGGCGGTGCGCGCCTCGCATCCGGCCCCCGCATCGCTGACTGGCTGCCAGGACCGCCTGTCGTCATCCCTGATGGCGACGGTTGCCCAACGCAAAGCCTTGTCGGCAGCGGCGAAGCCGGTCGAGGTTTACACGCTCGAACAGTTGGCGGCATGGAACGATCGCATCGAGCGCTGCGTCCCGCAGGCGAGGACGCAGTCGCAGGCCTGCTCGTTGCTAGGCTGCGCTGACCGAGCCCGTGCTCGACACCTGGCAGGTCGCCATCCAGCGTTTGGCGTAGTCATACGCGGCGCGTTGATCGGCAAAGGCGATGCTTCCAGGTTGGCAGCGGTGCAAGGTGATGCCGCCGGGCCTGGAAATCAGAAGCTCCGGCAGGAACTTTCCATCGCACGGAACGCTGTGGGCAGTGAGCAGATAATCGCCCACGTGCCGAATTGCGGTGACGCCCAATAGCAATCCTCCTTGATGGGCAGGCACCTACCTTCGTCCAACATCAGTGTCAGACGATTGGCTGTCGATGCTCGCCGGGTGACACGCCATCATTGAAGAAAACAGCGCAATCCACTATCGGCAATAGACGAACGTGACTGTAAGTATTTTCCTGACCCGCCAATGGCGGTGCCGCTGCCAACGCTCCGTGCCCGCGGCCTGTAAGGCTTGGCCCGGTCCTACAGGGCGGCCGACGGGATCGGATGCGCATTGCCTTCGGCCGGATTTGCGCGTGGCAGGGGACCCACCTTGATGAGCTGATCGATATTGTCGAGCTGCTGCATTTCCTTGAACCAGCTGGCTCCCCATCGCGCGCTGAGCCCCTCTGCGTTCAAGGACGACTGGATACGCCGGGCGACCGACACCAACCCGGCTTCGCTGCTGCCAGGCAGGAACAGGGCGAACTCTCCGCGCGCCAGCTGCGCCAGGCTGTCCTGGGGGCGGGTGGCCTGCTTCAGCAGGGCAATGGCCTTCGCTACGTTCTGCTCTGGCCCGACGCCGCCTACCGAGCTGTTGGCGTCCACGTCAAAGCGCAATACGCCGCCTTGCTCGTTGCGATGGCGATGATCCGCCGCTGCCTGCAGGACATCACGGAACGTCCCGAGATCGTGGAGGCCGGCCAACGGTTGTGCATTTTCCATGACCTGCGGATCAGCCGGCAGCCGTTGCACCTCGGCCAGGTGCTGGGCCCACGATCCGGCCAGGACCCGTCCAAAGGTTTCAACCAGCGGCAGGAGGTGCTCGAGTTTGTCGTCGACGACCCGGTTGTCCAGCCCGCAGAGCATCCCCTCGACCTTGCCAGGGATTCGAATCGGCACGCCCAGGTAGCTTGCGATACCCAGCCGTGTCGCCACGGCGGATTGGGCCAGGTGTTCGACTTTCTGCAGGTCTGGGGCGAACTGGGGGCCGCCCATGACGATCATGCTGCGGCACACCGACTCGGGCCAGCTCAAGGACTGGTCGACCTTCAACCCGAAGGAGGCGTCGGTGCAGCCACGGATGATCCAATGATCGTTTTTGACCTCGGCAAGCACCCAGGTTTTCAGCGGCGTCAGCTCGGCAAGCCGCTCAAGCAGCTCGCTCGCGGTGTCTGCCATGCCGGAGAAGGGGACTTGGGTTCTGAGTTCGGTCGACATGGAGCGGCAGCGTTTGGGATGCATCTGATATCGGCAGTAAAGGATCCAGCTATAGCGAGGCCTCGCGCCATTTTCTGAACGGCGGAAGGCCGCCACAGGGCTGGCGTAGGTCGGCCTGAAGTCGACATTCGGCAGGACCGCTGCCCACCACGAGATGGTGAACTGCGGAGGCGAGCGGGCGAGCCAGGCCGCTGCCGCAAGGGCGCAAGCGAGGCGTGGCAGGGAACATCGACGCCGACGGTAGAGGCGCCGGGCAGGCGAAGGCGCCAGGTGCGCCATGTCGTGGATATCGGTGATGTGGGGTAATCTGCGCCGTCCCGAGCATGACCGTCCATGCGGACACACACTTCTTCGATTGCCAAGCGTCCATTGGTTCCGGTAGGCCTCCACTGGGCGGGCATCGCCGTGCCATGGCTCGTGCTCGCGCTGGCCTACGCTCCCGCGGTGGCCCTGACATCGCTGGCCGACAAGCCGCGCGGTGCTCTGGGCCTGCTCGGTGCCTTCCTGTTTCTGGTGGGAAGCTACGTGCCTTGGGCAGCGCTCACGCCGACGCTTCTCTGGCTGTCCAGACGATGGATCATTGGAACAGGGCGAAGCGCGCGTCATCTGGCATTGATCGCCTTGACCGGCCTGGTGGCCATACCGGTGTTGACGGTGCTGGGCTGGGTGCTTGGCCATGGTCTCTTGCACCTGGCAGGGTTCGAGGGCATGGGGTGGCGTGATCTCCAAGGCGGCCAGGGCGCCCTCACCGCGACGACCCTGTTCGCTATTCCCCTTTATTTGGTCGTCATGGGGGCAGGGCAGCTCTGGGGCCACCTGGTCTTGAGAAGTGAGCGAGAGCTGCTGCTGGCCCGAGTGAACGAACAGGCGCTGCGGTCCAGGCTGCATCAGCACTTCATCTTCAATGCGCTCAATGCGATCGGAGAGCTTGGCTATCGTGACGCTGCTCGGGCGGACCTTGCGCTTGGCCATGTAGCGAACCTTCTTCGCGCGATGCTGGAAAGCGCGCCCGTGGTATCGCTAAGGGAAGAGATAGGCGCAAGCGCGGAGTTCATCGAGTTGCACCAGGTGCTGTCTGGTGACATCACGTTCAATATCGATGTAGAGCCGCGGGCATGGAATGCCCCGGTGTCCTCGATGGCATTGCAGCCGTTGCTCGAAAACGCCATCCAGCACGGAGCACGGGTGGGTGGCTTTGTTCGTATCGAAGTGAAGGCCATTGTCGAAAACGCCGAGCTCATGATCACTGTGGTGAACTCGATCGGTGGCGATCAGCCCAGGGGGCTGGGCATAGGGTTGGATCACCTGAGGAGGCGATTGGCTCTCACCCATGGCGCAGCGGCATCGTTGTCCACCGAGCGGCAGGCGACCTGCTTTGTCGCAACGCTCCGTCTCCCGGTAGTGACGGAGGCAGCGTGATTCGTACCCTGGTCGTCGATGACGTGGCGCTTGCGCGCGACCGGCTTGTGCGTTTTCTTGCGTCCGAGCCCGATGTCCTCGTGGTCGGTGAAGCGGCCACCCTCGAAGCCGCGCTTGTGCGGGCCAGGCTTGGAGATGTCGACCTGGTCCTGCTGGACATCGGCCTGCCCGATGGCAGTGGCCTGGACCTGGTGCGTCACCTGGAAACGCTCGTGCCACATGTCGTCTTCGTCACCGCCTACAGCGTGCACGCAGTGCGCGCGTTCGACGCCGGGGCACTGGATTACCTTCTCAAGCCGGTGGATCCCAAACGCCTGCAGCTTGCGATACGCCGCGTGCGGCAGCGCATCGACGGCAAGGGTGCGCAGACGGCCCGCCTGGCCGTCGACGTGGGGGATCGCACCGTCTACCTGGAACCGGCGCAGATTGACTATGTCGAGGTGGCGGGCCATTACGTCTGTATCCACGCCGGAAAGGACACGTATCTGCGCCGCGATAGCCTGGCAAACCTGGCCGATTGCCTTGAGCCACATGGATTTGTCCGTATCCATCGATCGTCCCTGGTGAATGTGACGCGTGTCGTGGCGCTCCGTCCGGCGCGGAACCAGGATGCTCAACTGGAGCTTCTAGGCGGCGCAACACTGCGGGTGAGCCGACAGTTTCGAGGACAACTCCAAGCGCGCCTGCCCACCGTGTCTCAGCCGCTGTTGCACGACTGAGGTCGTCGGACGCACGAGTCGCGCCACACGCAGCCAAAGCCAGGTGCGGGGGGCGCATCGTCCCGGTGTCCTTTCCCGATTTTTCCGTCATGCACCGACTCGCCATCGCCCTTGTTGCATTGCTGGGCTGCAACACCGCCTCTGCGGCAGATCTTCGCGTCTGGTCATTGGACAGCGGCGCAGATGCGCCCCTGGGTGTGCACGTCTCAGGCATGCGGCCCACCGAGCCTGTGGAACTCAGGCTCTCCATGAGGGATGCCAAGGGCAACCTCTGGCGCTCGAGCGCGCTGTACCGTGCGGATCTGGACGGCAGGGTGGATCCATCGAGCACGGCGTCGGAAGCGGGAACCTACGTCGGAGTCGATGAGGCGGGATTGTTTTGGTCGATGCGGCCGGAGGGGCCCGCCAGGCCTTCGCCCTTTCCCATCAGGAGGAGGGAAGCGGATCTCAGGTTTGCACCGGCTCAGTTCACGGTGGAGATGGTGCTGGCCCGGCGGGTAGTTGATACCGTCGAGATGCGACGATGGATCGATGGTGAAGGCGTCTCGGCATTCGCGGTGCATTCCCCCGGACTCGTTGCCCACGTTTACGCGCCCAGAAGTGCGTTGGTGGACGGACGCCGCCATCCCGCCGTCATTACCCTGGGTGGTTCCGAGGGGGGGATCGACAGTGCAGACATGTATGCCGCCTGGCTGGCATCGCATGGGTTTGTGGCGATGTCCGTTGGCTACTATCGCTTGCCTGGATTGCCCAAGGATCTCGTGCGGGTGCCGATCGATCCTGTCTCGGTGGCCGTGGATTGGCTACAGAAGCAACGCTACGTCGACCCATCCGGGATTGGAGTGCTGGGCGGCTCATGGGGCGGAACCATTGCGATGGCGGCGGCATCGCATGATCAGCGACTCCACGCCGTGGTTTCGCTGGTGGGAAGCCCGGCGCCCTTTCGGGGCATCCAGCGAGACGTCGAGCCGGCTGACTTCCATGCCGTCGACAAGCCCGGCTTGACCCTTGCAGGGAAGGACCTGCCATTCCTGCCCTACCGTGCGGGCGCCTCCTGGCTGGACGACACGGATTTGCAGGCCCAGGCGGCATTGAAGGCCGCAATGTTGCCCCTTGAAAGGATCAACGGCCCGCTGATGCTTGTCGCGGCAGGGGACGACCAACTGGGTCTTTCCGGCCAGATGGCGGCGGTGGCAAAGCGTTACCTGGCCCAGCACGCGCGCAAGCAGCCCGATCAGATCCTCTATTTCAGCGATGCGGGGCATCTGATCTCGCCGCTGTGGCAGCCAACAACCTACCGGCATGAGTTGGGTCCTCATCTTCAGGTCGGAGGCAGCCCTCAGGGGTATGCAAGAGCCGACCGGGAAAGCGGCGCGGCTGTCATTCGTTTCCTACGCGCTGCCCTGCAGCGATGAGTGATGGGCACACGTGTGCGATGCAATCGCAAATCAGGCCATGCGATCTGACAAACCAGCGCAGCGTCCAGGCTGGCCTCACGCTGTCGTCCGGCTTCCGGCCTGCTGGATCAATTGCACTGCGGCCACGAAACCGGACACCAGCGGAGAAAGGTCGTCTGCACGGGTGGCCAGTGCGATAGGCGCGTGTAGTGTCTGGCCAGCGATCCTTCGGTAGGTGACGCCTTCGTTTTGAATGCGGCTGACCGATTGCGGAATGACCGACACGCCGAACCCCGCCGCCACCATGGGAATGATGGACGCGATCTGGGACGCCGCCTGTCCCAGGCGAGGGGTGAACCCCGCATCGCGGCAGGCGGCCATCACGGTGTCGTAAAGCCCCGTGCCGATGGTGCGAGGAAACAGGATCAAGGTTTCGCCCGCTGTGGCAGACAGGGGGAGCGGCGTTTCACCGTCGAGCGGATGGCCGCTTGGAACGGCGATGACCATCTCCTCGTCCACGAAGGGGCGCACCGTCACGCGATCATCCTGGTCAACCGGCGGGCGGATGAATGCCACATCCAGTCTGTTGTCACGCAAGCCCGCCAGCAGCGCGGGCGTATTGCTCTGTTCGGGCGACAGCACGACATCGGGGTGCCGGGTGCGAAAGGCCTGGATCGCTGCAGGAATGGCGGGGTTGAAATAGGTTGCGCCAGCAAAGCCGACACGCAACTGCCCGGCTTGCCCCTCGCCATGACGCCGCGCGTCGGCCAGGGCAGCGTCCAGCCGCGCAAAGATTTCGGTTGCCGACAGTTGCAGACTGCGCCCCGCAGCCGTGAGCTCCACGCCGCGTGACCGGCGACGAAAAAGCCGCGCACCGACAATGTCTTCCAACTGTTGGATCTGCATGCTCAGCGGCGGTTGCCGGATTCCAATCTTCTGGGCCGCACGCGTGAAGTGGAGTTCGTGCGCGAGAACGAGGAAGTAGCGCAGATGCCGGAGGTCGATGTTATTCATATCTGGATATCAAAAACGCGATTTTAATATATTGAAAGCTTAGCTACGATGCGTGCACTTCGAAATGCAAGGAACCACGCCGCCATGTCCCTCACAATCGCCGACCTGATCGCCAATACCCTCGCCGACGCGGGCGTGAAACGGATCTGGGGCGTCACAGGTGACAGCCTCAACGGCCTCAACGACAGCCTGCGCCGGCTCGGCAAGATCGACTGGATGCATGTGCGCCATGAGGAAACCGCTGCATTTGCCGCTGGCGCGGAAGCGGCGATCACCGGACAACTCGCGGTCTGCGCCGGCAGTTGCGGGCCGGGCAACCTGCATCTGATCAACGGCCTGTTTGACTGCAAGCGCAATCATGTTCCCGTGCTGGCGATCGCCGCGCACATTCCATCGTCGGAGGTCGGATCGGGCTATTTCCAGGAAACCCATCCGCAGGAACTGTTTCGCGAGTGTGCCGACTTCATCGAGCTGGTCTCCAACCCCGCGCAGATGCCCGGACTGCTGCATCGGGCGCTAAACACCGCCATCGGCCGTCACGGTGTCTCAGTGCTCGTCATCCCCGGCGATGTGGCGCTGCTGCCCGCCCCGGCGATCGCCCCCTTGAATGCCGCACTGCCCAAACCCGCGCGCACACTTCCCGCCGTCAGCGAAATCGAAACACTGGCGGAGCGATTGAATGCCGCCAGGACCGTCACCATTCTCGCCGGCAGCGGATGCGCGGGCAGTCACGATGCCCTGGTTGCGCTGGCGGCCAAGCTGAACGCGCCAATCGTGCATGCGCTCCGCGGCAAGGAACATGTCGAGTGGGACAATCCCTACGATGTCGGCATGACGGGGCTGATCGGCTTCTCCTCCGGCTATCACGCGATGCTGTCCAGCGACACGCTGTTGATGCTGGGCACGGACTTTCCCTATCGCGCCTTTTATCCCAACGGCACGCAGGTGCTTCAGATCGATCGTGACCCCGGCGCCCTCGGCAAGCGCGTTGCGCTGACGCAAGGGCTGGTCGGCGATGTGGCGGAGACGCTCGCAGCCCTCCTGCCGCTGTTGAACCAGCGCACGGATCGTGCCTTCCTGGAGTCGGCGCGCCAGCACTACGCGCAGGCGCGCAAGGGACTGGACGATCTTGCCGTTGCATCGCCGCCAGGAAGGCCGATCCATCCCCAGTATCTTGTTCGCCGTATCAGCGAGCTTGCAGCGCAAGATGCCATCTTCACCGCGGACGTCGGCACGCCGACGGTTTGGGCGGCACGCTATCTGGTCATGAACGGCAAGCGCCGCCTGCTCGGTTCATTCAACCATGGATCAATGGCCAATGCGTTGCTCCAGGCCATCGGGGCACAGGCGGCCGCGCCGGAGCGGCAGGTGGTGTCGCTCTCAGGCGACGGCGGATTTTCCATGATGATGGGCGACTTCATTTCCCTGTCTCAGCTCGGGCTGCCGGTGAAAGTGATCGTCATCAATAACGGCTCGCTGGGCTTTGTGGCAATGGAAATGAAGGCCGGCGGGTATCTGGACACGGGCACAGACCTGAAGAATCCCGATTTTGCCGCCATGGCGACGGCGATGGGTGTCAAAGGCATACGGGTGGAGCAATCGGACGATGTCGACGATGCGCTGCGCACGGCCTTTGCCCACCCCGGGCCGGTGCTGGTGGACGTGGTGACTGCCAAGCAGGAACTCGTGATGCCGCCAAAGATCCAGCTCGAGCAGGCCAAAGGCTTCAGCCTCTTCATGCTGAAAGCGCTCATCAACGGACGTGGTGACGAGGTGGTCGATCTTGCCCGCACCAACCTGAGGTTCTGATCGGATGATGGGCCTGGCAGATCCAGACGACCGAGCCGAAATCGTCCAGTCGCGGGCCGAGAAGCACGCCCGCGATGTCGCCTTCGTGCTGCGCTGCTCGGGGGCGGCGACCGTGTCCTTCATGCTCGGGCAGGCTGTCGGGCTCCCCCATCCGGTTTGGGCGGCAATGTCCGGCATCATCGTCTCCCAGGAGAGGCTGGGTGAAACACGCGACGCAACGGTGAGCCGTCTGCTCGGCACGCTGGTTGGCGTGGCCATCGCGGTGACGGTCGGAATGTTGACCACACCATTGGGGATCGCCATCGCCGCCAAGGTCGCCATGTCCGTCGGGCTTGCGGCAGCGGTCGCGCGTCTTTATCCGCCTTTGCGGGTGTGCATGTGGACGTGCCCCATCGTGTTTCTGACTGGAGACCCGGAAAGCTCCTATCTTCTGGTCGGTGTCTATCGCGGCACCGAGGTTCTTCTCGGGGGCATCACCGGTACGCTGCTGCATGTCATGGCCGAGGCCGTTATCCGCCGGATCTTCTATCATGGTCGGCAATGACGGCGTGCGCGCAGCGCCCCCCATGGTCCGGGCAATGAGCGCGGGATGTTGAGCGGCATCGTCTCCGACAATGGTCGCGCCTGTGATGCGGACGTCGGGTGCTGCCTGGAGACCGACGGATTGCGTCTATCGTCGCTGCTGGCGGAAGTGAGCGTGACGTTGTCGCGTTGGGTCCTGCTTGCGCGTTCGTCTCGATATGCAAGACCTGCGTGAGGCGGGCCCGCGCGCGCCGCGACACCGGGGAGACGTGTTCGCCGGCACCGGGTCGATGATGGCTGCACATGGCCGTGCCAGCGGAGGCGCTACCGTGTGGGGCACATCACGCAGGCGGTCCGGTCGGGTATGGAACAGAAACAACATGAGTGGATGCAGGCCGTGACCGAGGCGCTCAGCGACCTGCTGGCCGCACGCGTGGCCCAGGCCACGCTGCTGGAAGCGATGATGGTCTCGCATCCCGACCCGGTGATGCTGCGCAAGGCATGGGACGAGTTGGCGTCCCAGCGCATCGCATATGTCGCGCAGAAAAAAGCGGTGGCCGCCGATCCACGGCCGATGGATGCCTACACGCTCGAGCAGTTCCAGGCCTGGGAAGAAAAACTCAGCCGCTACTTTCCGCGTACGCCGGATGCGGAGCGCCCCGATGCATGAACTGTCCGGTCAACGGCTCACTCGCGTGACGTGGCGGCGATGGGGCGGGTGGGTGTGGCCGCTCTGCATGACGCTTGCGCACGCGGGCGCCAGTGACTGTGGCGGGAGCCGGTCATGGCTCCCGGGCCTGCGGTCAGTTGGTGCTCACGTGGTTTTTGGTGATCAACGCAGCCGCTGCTCCGGCTAGCGTCAGGCCACCGATGCGCGCAGCCTGGCCTTGTCGGCATCCAGGCGCAGGGTGGCAGCGGCGAGGCCGGGCGCGGTGGCCTGCAGCACGATGCTGCCGGTGCTGCGCGTGCTCTGCAGCAGGGCCGCACACAGTCCATTGAAGGCCTTGCGTTGCGGCGCCTTGTCGTCCTCGTGGCTGGCAGGATCGCCGTTGCCCACGCCGATCAACCGCGCCGGGCCGCGCAATGCGAACTGCACCAGGGTATCGGCGGTGGGAACGACGCGGCCCTGTGCATCGACGATTTCCACCTTGACCACTGCCACGTCTTCGGCATCGGCGCGCACTGCCTTGCGGTCGCAGCTCAGGCGGATCGCTGCCGGCGTGCCGGCCGTCTCGCGGCGTTCGCTGCGCACCAGTTTGCCGCCGCGGTAACCCCGGGCCTCGATCACGCCGGGTGCGTAGACCACGCGCCATTCGACATGGCCGTAGGCCGGGACCTGCTGCAGGCCCTGGCTGACGCCGTTGACCAGCAGTTCCACCGCTTCGAGATTGCTGTGGCACCAGACCTGGACGCGGCCCTTGTCATCGGGCTGCAGCAGGCCGTCCCAGTTCCAGTGCGGGAACAGATGCAGCACCGGTTCGCTGGTCCATTGCGCGCGGTAGTACCAGTAGTTGTCCTTGGGGAAGCCGCAGCTGTCGAGCACGCCGAACTGCGAGGCGACATTCGGCCAGCGGTTGTAGGGCGTGGGCTCGCCGCGGTAATCGAAGCCGGTCCAGATGAAGCCGCCTGCGATATACGGGCGCTGCGCGACATAGCTCCACCAGGCTTCGGCGGTGCTGGCCCACCACGGGTGGTCGGTGTCGTAGGCGCGGGTATAGCCGCGCGTGTCGTCGCGCTGGTAGTTGCCGCGCACCGACACGGTGCTGCCGGTTTCGCTGCCATAGATCGGAATGTGGGGGTACTGCGCATGGAAGCCATCCATCTGGCTGGTGCGGTAGTTGAAGCCGACCACATCCACGACCTGGCCGACGCCATCGCCAAAGCCCTTGTCCATGGCGAAGGTGGTGGGGCGGGTGGGATCGAGCTGACGCACGCGTTGCTGCATGCGGCTGACGATGAGCGCGCCACGCTCGGTGACCTGCTGCGGTTCTTCGTTGCCGAGCGACCACAGGATCACGCTGGGATGATTGCGCCCGCGCCGCACCATCGTCTCCAGCTCGCCCATGGCTTCGGGGTCGGTGGACATGCGGCGGGTCTCTTCGATCACCAACATGCCGAGCCGATCGCACAGTGCGAGCAGTTCGGGCGTGGCCGGATTGTGCGAGCTGCGGTAGGCGTTGCAGCCCATCGACTTGAGCTGGCGCAGGCGCCATTCGTGCAGGCTGTCCGGGATGGCGGTGCCGACGCCGGCGTGATCCTGGTGGTTGTTGGTGCCATGCAGCTTGAGTGGTGCGCCGTTCAACAGGAAGCCGCGTTGTGCGTCAAAGACGGCCGTGCGCACGCCGAATGGCGTGACCAGCGCATCGACCGCCTTGCCATCGCTGTGCACGCTGGTGGTCAGGTGGTAGAGCTGCGGGGTGTCGATCGACCACAACGCAGCCTGGCCAAGCGGCAGGGTCTGCTCGACGCGCTGTACCTGGCCGGGTGCAACGGTGACCGTGGCGCTGGCTGCCTGTGCAACGACGCGGCCATCCGGCGCGGTCACGCGCACCTGCACCGTGCATTGGCGCGCGCCGCCGCCATCGTTGCGCACTTCGGTGGACAGCTGCGCGGTGGCGTTGTCGCCGTGCACGGTGCTGCGCACGAACACGCCGTCCTGCGGCAGATGCAGCGGGTCGGTCTTGTGCAGCCACAGATGGCGGTAGATGCCGGCGCCTTCGTAGAACCAGCCTTCGCCCAGCGTGGCATCCACGCGCACGGCGATGAGGTTGGGCTTGCCGTAGTCGAGCACTTCGCTGAGATCGACCTCGAAACCGCAATAGCCGCTGGCATTGCGCCCGACGATGTGGCCGTTGCAGAACACGATGCAGTCGCGGAACACACCGTCGAACACCAGGCTGATGCGCCTGCCCAGATCGCTTGCGGGAATCTGCAGCGTGCGCCGATACCAGCCCACGCTGGTTTCCGGAAAGCTGGTGCCCAGCGGCTTGTAGCCGTGCGCAGCGGCCGGGTCCTCTTCGGTGATGGTGGCCGAGATCGGTTCCTGCCGGAAGGGCAGGGTGACCGCCCAGTCGTGCGGCAGATCCAGCAGTTCCCAGCCACTGTCATCGAAGGCGAGCTGCGCGGCGGTGGCGGTGTCCTTGCCGGCCTTGGCGAAGCTGCGCTGGAAGGTGCCGAACTCGAAGTCGCGCGACGGGTCGCTGGCGTGACCAAGATGGAAGCGCCAACCGAAGTCGAACAGCAGCCGTTCGCGCGGCGCCAGGGCTGCATCGCCGAGTGCGGCAAGCGGCGTGGCGTTGTCGGCTGCAGCTGGCGCTGCAGCGGCGATGGCGGGCAGCAACGCACCGGCCGTACCGACCGGAAGTGCGGCGCCCACGCCGCTGGCGAGCATGCCGCGCAGCAGTTCGCGGCGATTGATGCCGGTCATGGCTGGGTCCTCCTGCGGGCGTCGGTGGGCTTGCCTGGGGTGATCGACGCAGGCTTGGCTGCTGCAGGCTGACCGGACGCCGGCACGCCGGTATACGGGTGACGCATGAAGTCGATCGCCGGCAGCACGTCATTGGCGTGCTTGAAGTCGAAGAAGCTGGCGCTTTCCCACGACGAGCCGGTGCCCCAGCGCGTCTTGCAGCTGCTGCTGGTCCATGCCGGCTCCCAGTACACGACGCCGGCGCCGCCGGTGTCGATCACCAGTTGGGTGAGGTCGACCATGTAGCGGAACTGGCCCTGCGGGGTGGCCGGGTAGCCGGCAATCAGCGAATCCTCGCCGAGCAGGTTGTGCGAGGTGTCGCCGGGCTCCAGCGTCCACGGATAGGCGGTTTCCACCACCACCACATCGGTGTCGTATCGGCCGCGCAGGCGCTTGATGGTCTTGCCCAGCTCGGCCATCGACTGGGTCGACCATTTGCGGTAGTAGCTGATGCCGATCAGGTCGTAGTCGGTGACGCCGGCCTTGGTGGCTGCGGCAAACCACGGCTCCACATTCTCCGGCTGGGCGATATGCAGCATCACCCGCGGCTTGATCGTGGAGCGTGCGCCGATGTCGCGTACCGCCTTGATGCCGGCGTTGAACAGCTTGGCGTTGCGCTGCCAGTCGATGGGGCGCTTTTTGTCCCATGGCTGGCTGTCCATCAGATCGGAATTGCTTTCGTTGCCGACCTGCACCAGCTCCGGCATCAGGCCGGCACGGTCGAGCGCGCTGAGCGTGTCATAGGTGAAACCGTACAGCGTGCGCGCCAGTTCATCGGTATCGGTGATGCTGGCCCAGGCCTTGGGAATCAGCTGTTTTTCGCCATCGGCCCAGTCGTCGGAATAGTGCAGGTCCAGCAGCACCTGCATACCCTGCGCACGTGCGCGCGCGATGGTCTTCTTGACGTCGGACAGGTCGCTGTAGCGGGTCCAGCGGGCATCGTTCCACAACCGCACGCGCACCAGGTTGGCGCCGTGCGCATGGAACAGTTCGAACGGGTCCTTGACCACGCCGTTCTCGCGGTATTGCACGCCGCATTCCTCCATCTCGTTGACGTAGGACAGGTCTGCGCCCAGATACAGCGTGGCGGGGGCCGGGGCGGCGTGTGCGAAGGTGGAGATGGCCAGCGCGAGCAGCGCGGGTGTCCAGAGGCGACGTGTGGAGCGCATGCAATTCCTCGACAGATAGAGCGCGGAGCGGTGACAGCCTGCCGCAGGCGGCGGTGCCGTCGTGCGGTCGGTGCGCAATCGCACCGCTGCTGACGGAGACGATTGCGCACCGCCCGCAGCTGTGGAGCAGTCGTGCAGCGGAAGTCAGCGACGCTTAGAACTTGTAGGTCGCTTCCAGCGAGTAGCGACGGCCAAACACCTGGTAGCCGCCGTCGTCCTGGTTGGCCAGGCGGTTGGGCTTGTTGTCGGTATAGGCGCGCAGCGGTTCGTTGGTGAGGTTGCCGGCCTGGAAGCGGAAGCCAAGCTGCTTGCTGTACTGCCAGTTCAGGCTCAGATCCACCGTGCCTTCGCTCTGCAGCCGTGCCAGGCGCGCCGCATTCCAGCCATACACCACGGTGTAGGGGCTGTGGTACTTGTAACCCACGCGCGCTTCGAAGCTGCCGTTGCTGTACCACAGGTCGAAGGTGCCGGTCTTGCGTGCCAGCCCGCCCAGCGGCAGCGGGTTGTTCTCCGGCGAGAACTCCTTGAGGTTGGAATCGACCAGCGAGAAGTTGGAATAGACGCCGAAGTTCTCCATGTGCGGGATGAAGTAGAACGGCGTCTGGAAGGTGAGTTCCACGCCGTTGATATGCCCGCCACCGCCGTTGAACGGGGCGCTGACCAGGTAGTCCAGGCCGTTGATGATTTCGCGGTCGGTACGGTAGCCGATGCTGGAATCCACTTCCTTGCGGTACACGGCCAGTGCGGCGAGCGCTTCCTTGTGGAAGTACCACTCGTAGGACAGGTCGACCTGGGTGGCCTTGAACGGATCCAGCTGCGGGTTGCCGCCGCTGCCGGTGAGCTGGCCGATGGTGACGTTGGGGTCGTCCAGGCGCCGGCCGGTGCGCAACTCGTCCAGCGGCGGACGCGCGATGACCTTGGCCACTGCAAAGCGCAGGATGCGTTGATCGTCGATCAGGAAGTTGACGGTGGCACTGGGCAACACGTCGGTGTATTCCTTGCGGTCGCTGCTGGCCTGCACGGTGGTGCCGACCGAATCGAAGCCGTCGCTGGTGGTCTTGGTGTTGACCAGGCGCACGCCGATATTGCCGGTGACATCGGTGCCGAACAGCTGCGAGCTGAAGACCGCCTTGGCGAAGGCTTCGCGCACGTCTTCCTTGACGTTCCAGTGGTCGAGCAACTGCTCGTTGAGCGTGGCCGGGTCGAAACCGCCGAAGCCGATCTCGGCGATGGCATCCATGTTGCCGCCGGTCAGCGTGGGCACGTTCAAGTCCGGCATGGTGACCGGGTAGATCAGGCCCTGATAGGCCGAGATCGGCTGGTCATAGCCGGACTGGTTGCTGATGAAGCGGCGGTTCTGCTTCTCGCGGCGCGCGGCACGTGCGCCGAACTCCAGCGAAGTGAAGGCGGCGGCATCGATCGAGCGGCTGGCGTTGAGCGCCAGCGCGGCGATCTTGTCGCGCAGCCCCTGCGGCTCGGTCTGGCCGGCGATGCCCCATTCGGGCGTATCCGAGCTGGTGCGGATGGTGGGGGTGACGCTGCGGCGGAAATCGAACGAGACGGTGTCCGGGTTGCTGCCGAAGCGCACCGCCTGCCAGGTGTTGTCGCGCTTGGCCTGCGAGAACGACAGGTCGCTGCCCAGCGTCCACACATCGCCGCTCCACTTGGCGTTCAGGCCGCCGGCGGTGAGCGTCTTGACCTCGTTGTAGTGGCTGACCACATGGTCGACCTGCAGGTTCGAGTTGGCCAGCGTGCCGGCCACCACATCGCCATCGACGATGGTGTAGGACGAGCCCGGCGTGGTGTACGGATTGGCGCCGGTCGAGAAGGTGCTGTAGGCCAGGCCGTTGAACCAGTTCTGCAACTGGTCTTCGTCGATCTCGATGCGCGAGTACAGGCCGTCGAACTTCAATTCGAAGTTGCCCGAGCGCCATTGCACGGTGCCCATCGCACCGGTGCGGGTCTGGTCGGTCAGCTTGAGCTGGTCGGCCGCGCCGAACGGAGTCGGGTCCACGGTCCCGTCGCCATCCACATCGCGCGAGGTGGTGGCATCGGTATAGCCCCAGCTGCCGATCGAGGAGTTGGAATTCTTCTGCTTCTGGTAGGTGGCGCCCAGCGCAACGGCCAGGTTGTCGTTGATCTGGTGCACCCAGCTGGCGCCGAAGCGGCTGCCCCACGGGGTGTAGCCATCCACGTCCTTGGCGTGGTCGTAGAACACCGGGCCGGCGGTGCCGACAAAGCCCGGGCCGGTGTAGTCCAGCGGGCTGATGGTGGAGATGTCCACCGTTGCCGCGAGACCGCCGGCGACCAGGTCCGCCGACTGGGTCTTGTAGACCTTGACGGTGGAGACGATCTCGGTGGGAAACACTTCCCAGCGCACTGCGCGATTGGGCTCGGAGGAGGCGATCTCGCGCCCGTTGACGGTCCCCATGGTCATGCGCGGGCCAAGGCCGCGCACGGTGGCCAGGCTCTCGTTGCCGCGGTCGCGGGTGCCGTTGACGCCGGGCAGGCGCACCAGTGCTTCGGCCACGGTGACGTTGGGCATCTGCCCCATGTTGTCTGCGGAGATCACTTCCATGACGTGATCGGACATCTGCTTGGCCTGCACCGCCTGATTCAGGCTGGCGCGCTGGCCGATCACGGTGACGTTGTCGAGCGTGACCGGCGGCGCAGCTGCGGTGGTGGCATCGGTGGCCGGCGCTGCGGCAGGCGCGCTGTCCTGCGCGTGCGCACTGAAGGCGGTGGCCAGCACGCAGGCGATGGTGGTGCAGAGGACGTCGCGCACGGGTGTGCGGCGCAGGCGCCGGCTGGCCGGGTGGCCGGTGTGGTGAACGGGCATCGTTTGATCCCTCCCAGGACAAAGTTACCGAATGAAATAGTGGCCGCTGGTGCGGCGCTCTGGCGCGGCTGCGCGCGGGTGCGTCCGGCGCGGGCATGGCGGTTGCTGCGGTACTGCGGTGTGGAGCCGATTGGTCGTTTGCGTGACGCTGTGACGATCGTCGATCGCCCTGGCGTCCCCCTGTCCTGCATGTGTCCGCTTCAGGGTAGAAGCGCAAGTCATTCCATTCCAATGAAGCATTTTGCGTGAGCTATCTCGCGTTGGAATGCTGCACTGCAGCGGTAGCGTCTGGTTCGTCACCGTTGCGGCGTGAGTTGCAGGTGCCGGGCAATGACGTGCCTGGTCGATGCGACGGGCCCTGGTCCCCGGTCAGCGTGCGCTGGCAGACAACCGCGGCAATGCCGGAAATGCGCGCTGCACGCAGTCGTTGCGTTCGCAGGTCAGGCAGCCGGGGCCGATCGGTACCGCATCGTCCACCGCATCCAGGTCCCAGCCGCGCGCATACACCAGCTGATCGGCATGGCGCAGGTCGCACCCCATCGCTAGCGCAAAGGTCTTGCGCGGGCGGCCATAGCCCGGCGCGCCGCTGCTGACCTGGCGCGCCAGCCAGAAATAGCGCCGGCCATCGGGCATGCGCGCGATCTGGGTGAGGATGCGGTCGGGCTGGTTGAAGGCCTCGTAGACGATCCACAACGGGCAGGCGCCGCCGACATGCGAGAAATGGAAGTCGGTGGCCGAATGGCGCTTGGACACATTGCCGGCACGATCGACCCGCATGAAGAAGATCGGCAGCCCGGCCGCGCCGCGCCGCTGCAAGGTGCTGAGCCGGTGGCAGACCGCCTCGAAGCCGACGCCGAAGCGGTCGGCCAGCCATTCGATGTCGTAGCGCGAGCGCTGGGCGCTGCGCAGGAATTCGCCGTACGGCATCACCAGGGCGCCGGCGAAATAGTTCGACAAGCCAATGCGCGAGAGTGCAATGCGCTCGGCATCCTCGAAGCCGGCATCGGCGATGCGTGCGTCCAGCAGCGGTGCGCATTCCAGCAAGGCCAGTTGCGCGGCCATCTGGAAGGCCTGCTGGCCGGGGCGCAGATGCGCCGGCAGCCACAGCACGCGCGCCTGCGTATCCACGCTGCGCTTGTCGCTGTGCAGATCGGGCGCGTCCTGCACCAGCAGGCCGTGGCGGTCGGCCAGGCGTTGGCGCAGCCGCAGTGGCAGGTTGTCGGAGGTCAGGCCGAGTTCGGCGTACAGCGCCTCGGCGCGCTCATCCAGTTCCGGCAGATAGTTGTGCGCGCGATTGAAGTAGTCGCGCACCTGCTCGCCCGGCGACAGCGAGGGCAGCGCGGCGTGGTCGGCGCCGATCTGTATTTCCAGCGCGGCGTTGCGCTCGAGCAGGTGCTGGTGGGCGCGGTGCAGGTCCAGCAGGGCCTGGGCCACCTGCGGCAGATTGCCGGTGAGCACACGCAGCTCGGCGGCCGACAGGCTGTGGCCCAGGCTGCGCAGCGATTCGTCCAGCGGCTCGACCAGCGCGGCCGGGTCGTCCAGGTCGAGCAGGCCGTCGAGATCGCCCAGGGTGGCCTTGAGCCGTTGCTGGATCGCCAGGGTCAAGGGGCGCTGGTTGCGTTCGATCTGGTTGAGGTAGCTCGGCGACAGGCCGAGCCGGCGCGCCAGCTCGGCCTGGGTCAGGCCGTGGCGCTGGCGCAGCCGCTGCAGGCGCAGGCCGAGCTGGTGACGGAGCGGGAGCTGCGACTGGGGCATTCGCAAGATTCGCAAAAGAGTGGCGGCAGCTTAGCGCGATTAAGCAGTCTCGGGCTGGGAAAGCCAGGTCGTGGTGCGAACAATGCGAAGCATCTGCACTGATCTTCTGCGAGCGAACCTGCAATGAGTGATTCCGTCCCGCGCGTGTCCCTGTTGATCGACGGCCAGTTCGTCACCTCCGCCAGCACCCAGTGGCAGGAGGTGGTCAACCCGGCCGATCAATCCGTGCTGGCGCAGGTGCCGTTCGCCACCACCGGCGAAGTGGACGCGGCGGTGGCTGCGGCCAGTCAGGCGTTCGTGAGCTGGCGCAAGACCCCGATCGGCACGCGTGCGCGCATCTTTCTGAAGTACCAGCAGTTGATCCGCGAGCACCTGCCCGAGCTGGCCGCGTTGCTGAGTGCCGAGCAGGGCAAGACCCTGGCCGATGCCGAGGGCGATGTGTTCCGTGGGCTGGAAGTGGTGGAACACGCTGCGGCGATCGGCAACCTGCAGCTGGGCGAGCTGGCCAACAACGTCGCCAACGGCGTGGACACCTATAGCCTGCTGCAGCCGCTGGGCGTGTGCGCGGGCATCACCCCGTTCAACTTCCCGGCGATGATTCCGTTGTGGATGTTTCCGATGGCCATTGCCACCGGCAACACCTTCGTGCTCAAGCCATCCGAGCAGGACCCGATGGTGACGATGCGGCTGGTGGAACTGGCGCTGGAGGCAGGCATTCCCAAGGGCGTGCTCAATGTCGTGCATGGCGGCGAAGACGTGGTCAACGCGTTGTGCGACCACCCGGACATCAAGGCGCTGTCGTTCGTGGGCTCCACCAAGGTGGGCACGCACGTCTATCAACGCGCCGCGCTGGCAGGCAAGCGCGTGCAATGCATGATGGGTGCGAAGAATCATGCCGTGGTGCTGCCGGACGCCAACCAGGAACAGACGCTCAACGCGATGGTCGGCGCGGCCTTCGGTGCTGCCGGCCAGCGCTGCATGGCGGCCTCCACGCTGGTGCTGGTAGGCGAGGCACGGCAGTGGATTCCGGCGCTGGTGGCCAAGGCCAAGGGCCTGAAGCTGGGCGCGGGCAATGCGCCGGGCACGGAGGTCGGGCCGCTGATCTCCTGCGCCGCGCGCGCACGCGTGGAAGGCCTGATCGCCTCCGGCGTGGAGCAGGGCGCCACGCTGGAACTGGATGGTCGCGCGCCCAGCGTGCCGGGGTTCGAGCAAGGCAACTTCGTCGGCCCGACGATCTTTTCCGGGGTCAGACCCGGCATGCGCATCTACGACGAGGAAATCTTCGGCCCGGTGCTGGTGATCCTGGAGGCCGCCACGCTGGATGACGCCATCGCCCTGGTCAATGCCAATCCCAACGGCAATGGCACCGCGTTGTTCACCCAGTCCGGCGCGGCGGCGCGGCGTTTCCAGGAGGACATCGATGTGGGCCAGGTCGGTATCAACGTGCCGATTCCGGTGCCGGTGCCGCTGTTTTCCTTCACCGGCTCGCGTGCCTCCAAGCTCGGCGACCTGGGCCCGTACGGCAAGCAGGTGGTGATGTTCTACACCCAGACCAAGACCGTGACCGCGCGCTGGTTCGACGACGAGACGCTGGGCCACGGCGTCAACACCACCATCTCCCTCAAGTGACCTGATCGCCATGAATGCAGCCATCCAGCTACACGCCAATACGGCCGATTTGAATGACGAGCAGGAAGCGTTCCGCGCCGCTGCGCGCGACTTCGCCGACAAAGAACTCGCCCCGCACGCCGCGCGCTGGGATGCGGAAAGCCACTTCCCGCGCGAGGCCATCGCCAAGGCGGCCGAGCTGGGCTTTTGCGGGCTGTATACCGATGAAGGCGTGGGCGGCCTGGGCATGCGCCGTCTCGATGCTGCGGTGGTGTTCGAAGAACTGGCTACGGTCGATCCGTCCACGTCGGCGTTCATCAGCATCCACAACATGGCCACCTGGTTGATCGCCAGCTACGGTAATGACGCGGTGCGCGCGCAATGGGGCGAGGCGATGACCAGCGGCGTCAAGCTGGGCTCGTACTGTCTGACCGAGCCGGGCGCCGGCTCGGACGCGGCCTCGCTCAAGACCCGCGCACAGCGCGATGGCGACAGCTACGTGCTCAACGGCAGCAAGGCCTTCATTTCCGGCGCGGGCGCCACCGATGTGCTGGTGGTGATGGCCCGCACCGGCGACGACGGCGCCCGTGGCATCAGCGCCTTCGTGGTGCCTGCCGATGCGCCCGGCATCAGCTACGGCCGCAAAGAAGAGAAGATGGGCTGGAACAGCCAGCCCACGCGCGGGGTGAGCTTCGAGAACGTGCGCATTCCGGCCGGCAATCTTCTCGGCAGGGAGGGCGAGGGCTTCAAGATGGCGATGAAGGCGCTGGACGGTGGCCGCATCAATATCGCGGCCTGTTCGTTGGGCGCGGCGCAAGGCGCGCTGGATGCCGCGCGTCGCTACATGGGCGAGCGCCGTCAGTTCGGCAAGAAGCTGGCCGATTTCCAGGCCCTGCAGTTCAAGCTGGCCGACATGGCCACGCAGTTGGTTGCCGCCCGGCAGATGGTGCACACCGCTGCGCGCAAGCTCGATGCCGGCAGCCACGATGCCACCGTGTGGTGCGCGATGGCCAAGCGCTTCGCCACCGATGCCGGTTTTGCGATCTGCGACGACGCCCTGCAGATCCACGGCGGCTACGGTTATATCCGCGAGTATCCGATCGAGCGCCTGCTGCGCGACAGCCGCGTGCACCGTATCCTGGAAGGCACCAACGAGGTGATGCGCATGATCATTGCGCGCCACCTGCTCAATGGCGAGGAGGAACTGCGATGAGCGATTGGGAAACACGCGCGCATACCGGCTTGCAGGTCGAACGCGATGGCCATGTCGCCATCGTCACCTTGTGCAATCCGCCGGCCAATACCTGGACCGTGCACAGCCTTGCAGCCCTGCGCGATCTGGTGCACGCGCTGGATGCGGACCGCAGCATCTACGCGCTGGTGATCACTGGCGACGGCGAGAAGTTCTTCAGCGCCGGCGCTGATCTCAAGCACTTTGCCGATGGCGACAAGGCCAATGCGCGCGCCGCGGCGCGGCGGTTCGGCGAAGCCTTCGAAGCGCTGAGCGCGTTTCGCGGCGTGTCGATCGCGGCCATCAACGGCTATGCGATGGGCGGTGGCCTGGAGTGCGCATTGGCCTGCGACCTGCGCATTGCCGAGCAACACGCGCAACTGGCCTTGCCGGAAGCCAGCGTCGGGTTACTGCCGTGCGCCGGCGGTACCCAGAACCTGCCGCGCCTGGTTGGCGAGGGCTGGGCCAAGCGCATGATCCTGCTCGGCGAACGTCTGGATGCCGCCACCGCACAGCGGATCGGCCTGGTGGAAGAGGTGGTCGGCAAGGGCGAGTCACGTGCGCATGCCATCGCCTGGGCACAGCGCGCCGGCAAGCAGAGTCCGGCCAGTGTCGCAGCGTGCAAGCGCCTGGTGCAGTCCACCCGCCATGGCACCCATGCCGCCGCGCTGGTGGCAGAGCGCGAGGCCTTCGTTGACCTGTTCGAGCAGCCCGATCAGGCCGAGGGAGTGGCGGCCTTTCTGGAAAAGCGTGCACCGCAGTGGAGCAATGGCTGATGCTGGATGTGCGCCCAACCGAAGAAGCGCCGGTGCTGTTCGAGCAACGTCACTACGCCGACGGGCACCGCATCGGCATCGCCACCTTGAATTCGCCCAGGACGCTCAACGGCCTGTCGTTGCAGATGACGCGCCTGCTGGATGCACAGCTGCGCGCCTGGGCCGACGATGCGCAAATTGCCTGCGTGGTGTTGCGTGGCGCAGGCGAGAAAGCGTTCTGCGCGGGCGGCGACCTGCATGGTCTGTACCAGAGCATGCGTGCGCATCGCGAGGCGGTGCCGGATGCGCAGCAGCGTCGCGCGCAACCGCAAGCCAATGCGCATGCCGCTGCGTTCTTCGAAGAGGAATATCGGCTCGACCATCGCATCCACACCTATCCCAAGCCGCTGCTGTGCTGGGGCCACGGCATCGTGATGGGCGGCGGCATCGGCTTGATGTCCGGTGCCAGCCATCGCGTGGTCACCGAGCGCTCGCGGCTGGCGATGCCGGAGATCAGTGTCGGCCTGTTTCCCGATGTCGGCGGCAGCTGGTTGCTGCGCCGGGTGCCGCACGCTGCCGGGTTGTTTCTGGCACTGACCGGTGCGCCGCTGGATGCCAGCGATGCCATCTACGCCGGGCTTGCGGATGTCCGCCTGGAGCATGCGCAATACGGGCCAGTGCTGGAAGCCTTGAGCGCACATGCCTGGACAGGCGATGCAGACGAGGATCGCGCCCAGCTCGGCGCGTTCCTGCACGGGATTGCGCAACCGCTGGAGCCGGGCCCACTGCAGGTGCATGCGGCCTTGATCGCGCAATTGGTGGCAGGCCGGACGCTACAGGAGGTGGTCGCTGCAATCCTGGCACTGCAAAGCGAGGACGCCTGGCTGCAGGCCGCGCGCGCAACGCTGGCAGCCGGTGCCCCCGGCTCGGCGCGACTGGCCTGGGAGCTGCACCATCATCCGGAAACCGGCACGTTGGCGGAGACCTTTCGCACCGAGTACGTGGTGGCGCTGCATGCGGCCGCCCACGGCGATTTTGCCGAAGGCATTCGCGCGCTGTTGATCGACAAGGACCGCACGCCACAGTGGCAGCCTGCCGAACTGGAACAGGCCGATGCGCAATGGACGGCTGCATTCCTGCAATCGCCCTGGCCACCTGCGCGGCATCCGCTTGCCGATCTTGGTGCAGGTTGAGTCGCTGACACGCCGCTGCGAACGGTCTTTGGCGGATGCGGACAATGAGCCGCATCCGCACTGCAGGACCAAGGGAAGCCATTGCACCCGTTTGCCGCGCTGCGCTGCGGCCGGGCACACCATTCAACGGCCGCGCCAATCGGTGATGGCCACCCAACCCTGGAAACCACACCATGAGCAAGATCGCTTTTATCGGCCTGGGCAACATGGGCGGGCCGATGGCCGCCAACCTGAGCAAGGCCGGGCACCAGCTGCGGGTGTTCGATCTGGTGCCCGCCGCGCTGGATGCCGCGGCCGCCGCCGGCGCGCATGCCGCCAGCTCCGCGCACGACACCCTGGCCGACGCCGAGATCGTGATCTCGATGCTGCCGGCCAGCCGCCATGTCGAAGCGCTGTACCTGGGCGAGGGCGGGATTCTGGCGCAGATTCCTGCCGCTGCCCTGGTGATCGACTGCAGCACCATCGCACCGGCCAGCGCACGCAAGCTCGCCGCCGAGGCGCAGGCGCGTGGCCTGGCGATGCTGGATGCGCCGGTGTCCGGCGGTACCGCTGGCGCGGCGGCCGGCAGCCTGACGTTTATCGTCGGTGGCGCTGCAGAGGTGCTGGAGCGTGCGCGGCCGGTGTTGCAGGCGATGGGCAAGAACATCTTCCACGTCGGCGATAACGGCGCCGGCCAGGTCGCCAAGCTATGCAACAACATGGCACTGGGCGTGATCATGGCCGCCACCGGCGAGGCGCTGGCGCTCGGCGTTGCACAGGGCCTGGACCCGGCGGTGCTGTCGCAGATGATGGCGGTCAGCACCGGGCGCAGCTGGGCCACCGAAGTCTGCAATCCGTGGCCGGGCGTGCTGCCCAACGCGCCGGCATCGCGCGGTTACAGCGGCGGATTCGGCAACGATCTGATGCTCAAGGACCTGGGGCTGGTCGCCGAATCCGCAGTGCAGGCGGGCGTGTCGATTCCGCTCGGCGAACTGGCGCGCAATCTGTATGCGATGAACAGCCAGGCCGGCAACGGCACGCTGGATTTTTCCAGCGTGATCAAGCTGGTGGCCAAGGTTTGAGAGTGGCTGACAAAGCGTCTACGCTGGTCCGGTGTCCTTGCCGGTGCGGGACCGTGTGACGGCATGGATGCCGCCACCGAGCCCCCGGGATGGGTTCACGGCGTGTCCCGCGAGCGGTGAGGGCGCCGCGCCCTCGACGCTGTCAGTTGGCTGCAGGGCCCTTGCCCGCCCACCCTCGCGGGACACGCCGCAAGTACGTCCCTGTAGGCTCCGGCGCGGCATCCATGCCGCTCAGGGTCCCGCGACGGTAGGCGGGCAAGGGCCAGTGGAGAGGGTCGTTGTGCATGGCAAGAGCAGCGTTGGATGCGCCTCGTTCAATCATGAAGCATCGGCTCCACGTCGGATGCACACCGCACGACAGACAGCTTTTCAGATGAGCATCGACTAACTGTCTGGTGCGGTGTCCTTGCCGGTTGCGGGACCGTGTGGCGGCATGGATGCCGCCACCGAGCCCCCAGGGATGGATTCACGGCGTGTCCCGCGAGCGATGAGGGCGCCGCGCCCACGACGTTGCGAGTTTGCTGCAGGGCCCTTGCCCGCCCACCATCGCGGGACACGCCGCAAGTACGTCCATGTAGGCTCCGGCGCGGCATCCATGCCGCTCAGGGTCCCGCGACGGTAGGCGGGCAAGGGCCAGTGGAGAGGGTCGGTGTGCATGGAAGAGCAGTGCCGGATGTGCCTTTGCTTGATCATGAGGCATAGGCTCCAGGTCTGATGCACACCGCACGACAGGCAGCTTTTCAGATGAGCGTCGACCAACTGTCTGGTGCGGTGTCCTTGCCGGTTGCGGGACCGTGTGGCGGCATGGATGCCGCCACACGGTCCCCAGGGATGGATTTACGGTGTGTCCCGCGAGCGGTGAGGGCGCCGCGCCCTCGACGCTGTCAGTTGGCTGCAGGGCCCTTGCCCGCCCACCATCGCGGGACACGCCGCAAGTACGTCCTTGTAGGCTCTTACGCGGCATCCATGCCGCGTAAGGTCCCGCGACGGTGGGCGGGCAAGGACCAGTCACGATGGTCGGTACGCATGGTTGCAAGTAGGGGCAGGCAGTGCATGCAGCGCAGCCGTCCGATGAGGTGCGGTCTGATCAGCCTCTTTCTATCCGAGCAATCTCACTGCCAATACGACATCACTCCACACGCTAACGAAAGCGAGGGTGGCCGACGCGTTGCCGCCATCGCTGCGGCGTTCGAGAGGTTCTGTTGGCCGCTCCAAGTTGCTGCCCGGCCTGGGCAATAAGGCGCAGCACCACGCCCACGTGATGTGATGTCATCACGCCCGGGTGTAATAGTCTCCGCCATCGCGTGCGCCTAAGGTGCGCGCATCGCACGAGGCTACCGCATCCATGGGACACGACCACAACCACGCACCCAGCGAAATCCGCCACGAGACACCGCTATGGTGGGCGCTGGGGCTCACCGCCACGTTCCTGTTGGCGGAAGTCATTGGTGCGTTCATCACCAACAGCCTGGCGCTGTTGTCTGACGCCGCACATATGGCCACCGACACCGTGGGCCTGATGATCGCCCTGCTTGCCGTGCGCCTGAGCCGTCGCCCTGCCGATGCGCGCCGCACCTATGGCTATGTGCGGCTGGAAGCGCTCGGCGCGCTGGCGAACGGTGCACTGCTGTTTGCGGTCGGCGCTTACATCCTGTGGGAGGCCGCGCAGCGCTTTCGCGCACCGCAGGATATTTCCTCCAGCGGCATGTTGCTGATCGCCGGCTTCGGCCTGGTGATCAATCTGATCGCCATGAAGCTGCTGCACGCCGGCAGCGGCGAGAGCCTGAACGTCAAGGGCGCCTACCTGGAAGTCTGGAGCGACATGCTCGGCTCGGTGGCGGTGATCGTCGGCGCGCTGCTGATCCGCTGGACCGGCTGGCAGTGGATCGACCCGGTGCTGGCCGTGCTGATCGGCCTGTGGGTGCTGCCGCGCACCTGGGTGCTGCTGCGCGAGGCGATCAACGTGCTGCTGGAAGGTGTTCCCAAAGGTATCGATCTGCCGCAGGTGCAGCAGGCGCTGGCCAGCTACCCCGGCGTCGAGGACGTGCACGACCTGCACGTCTGGGCACTGGCCTCCAGCACGCCTGCGCTCACCGCACACGTGGTGGTCGGCGAGACCATCGACCGCGACCGCCTGCGCGACGCCCTCGCCGAGCTGCTGCACGCGCGCTTCGAGATCTCCCACGTCACCTTGCAGGTGGAGAGCGGCGACTGCGGCACCGAGCCGTGTGGGACGCCACCGGCCACGCAAGGCCCCGCGCACGACGATCATCATGGTCACGCGCATTCGCATGGCGGCCACGCGCACTGACACGGACCGCACGCCAGTGAGCCTGTCGCCTGGTTGGCGCTAGCATGGCGTTGCCTGGAACAGCACGTAGCCGGGCCACCCTGTCCGGTCGTGGGAAGGCCAATCGCGCCATCGCGCCGCCGCCCAGGCCGTATGATCGAGCCGGGAAGATTGAGAGGCCGGCGGCGCGATGGCGGTACAGATCGAACAACGCAACCAACGCATCGCCGCGCTGATCGCCGAGGCGGGCGCTGCGGCTTCGGCCGGGCACTGGCAGCAGGCCGAGCAGCTGTGGACACAGGTGCGCCAGTTGGCGCCGGCGCATCCGCAGGCCTTGTACAGCCTGGGCGTGCACGCCTACCAGCGCGGCGATGCAACGGCAGCGCTGGACTACCTGGCCGGCGCACGCGCAAGCAGCCCGGGCGATCCGATGATCGTGCTGACCATTGCGGTGGTGAAGCAGTCGCAAGGCGATGTGGATGGCGAATGGCAGGCCATCAGCGCGGCGTTGGCGCTGGATGCGTATTTCCTGCCGGGGTTGCTGGCAAAGGCCGCGTTTCTGCAGGCGCGCGGCCGCCCGCGTGCCGCCGCCGGCGTCTATCGCGACGCGCTGAAGGTTGCGCCACCCGAGCCGCAATGGCCTGCGGTGCTGCGTCGCAAGCTCGCCCTGGCCACGCAGGCGGTGGAGCAGGACACGCTTGAGCTCGAGGCGCAATTGCGCGCCGTCCTGGACACGCCCGGCGTGGCTGTGGACGCCGCGCTCGCGGGACGCTGGGCGGAAGCGGCCGCGATCGCATGTGGACGCAGCCGCCCGTTCCACTCCCAATCCAACCGCCTGTACGTACCGCGACTGCCCGCCTTGCCGTTTCATCCGCCGGAGGCGTTTCCGTGGATCGCTGCAGTACAGCGTCAGACCGAGGCGATTGCGCAGGAACTGCGCGCCGTCATGGACGCGGACAAGGGCGGCTTTGCGCCGTATATCGCCTACGCGCCGGACCAGCCGGTCAATCAGTGGAAGGACCTCAACCATTCGCCGGCCTGGAGTTCCTATCCGCTGTGGGCGCATGGCCAGCCGGTGGAGGAACATCTGCGGCAGTGCCCGGCAACCGCCGCCGCGTTGACATTGGTCGATGCGGCGGAGATCGATGGTGTTTGCCCGAACGCGATGTTCTCGGTGCTGGCGCCGCAAACGGTCATTCCACCGCACCACGGCGAGACCAACGCACGTCTGGTGGCACATCTGCCGTTGATCGTGCCCGACGGCTGCAGCTTCCGGGTCGGTTACGACTGGCGGCAGTGGGAGGTCGGCAAGGTGCTGGTGTTCGACGACTCGATCGAACACGAGGCGCGCAACCAGAGCGCGCAGCTGCGCGCGGTGCTGATCTTCGATGTCTGGAACCCCCTGCTGAGCCAGGAGGAGCGGCAGATGGTCAACGCCATGGAAACGGCGATTGCCCGCCACCGTGCCGGATGAGGGGTGCCGGTCGTCGGCCGGTTCAGTCCGCAGGTGAGATGCCGAACCGGGCAAGCGTGGCGCGCAGGGGAGCGAGCTGAGCGGCGTAGGGCTTCCAGCGCCCGGACGCATCGCCATGCAGGGGCTGGCGCACCTGCCAGTAGCTGGCTGTCTTGACGGCGCCAGGCGCCTTGTGGAACTCCAGGCAGTCCGGTTCCCAGGGCAACTGCAGGAAGTCCAGCAATGCGCGCAAGGTGGGCTCCGGCGCGGCGACGAAGGCGTCATAGTCGAAGGTGTGGATGCTGTCCGGATACAGCGACAGCCAATGCGCCATCAGTCGCTGGTAGGCGGCAAGAAAATGCCCGATGTCCTCCAGCCGGCCCGCGTAGCCAAACCGTTGCGGATTGAGCTGCTGCATGAAGAGCGACAGCCCATTGTCCAGCGGATGGCGGCGCGTATGCACGATCCTGGCAGCCGGAAAGAGCTGTTTGATCAGTCCGATCAGCTGAAAGTTGTCCGGGCGCTTGTCGGTGATGTAGCGCAGTTGCGCATGCTGGGGAACGGCTGCCGCCACACGTTGACGATATGCCGCGGCCAGCTGCGCCAGCGTAGGTGGGGACAGCTGCTGCGCGGCCTGCGGGAACGGCGACAACGACTGCGCAACCAGTCGCGGCAGCGCATCCAGTTCACCGCCGGCGGCAATGCACGGGTGGCGCGACAAGGCCTGTTCGAGCAGGGTGGAGCCGGAGCGGAACATGCCGCAGATAAACAGGGCCGGCACCGCGCTTTTTCCAGCAGCCATGGGGGGGGGCTGTTGCGCGTCCCTTGCGTTGGCAAATACCGCGGCAATGCTGTCGAAATGCTGTTGCGTGCGGATCGGATCGTAATGCCTTGCATGGGCGTGGCCATGCCGGTTGGCGGCACTGGCCGCATCGAATGCCTGGTCGTGCAGGCCGAGGCGATCGTAGGCATGGGCCACTGCATGCAGCAGCGTGGCCGCCAGCGCAGGATCTCGCCCCGCGACCGCGCTGGCCTGCTCGAGTTCGAGCAGGCGTGGGTCCTGCACCTGCGTCGGAGGATCCAGATGCAGCAGACGTGCGCTGGCTTGCAACTGCAGCGTCCGTGTGCGGGCGTCGCCGGGAGGACTGGCGAGCAGTCGGCGATAGGCGGCGACCGCCTGGTCGCGTGCGCCCAGCTCTTCGTGCAGGTTGCCCAGATTGAGCAAGGCCGGGGCATAGTCCGGCCGACACTGCAGTGCCAGGTCGAGCTCCTTCAGCGCGGCCGCATCCTGGTGGAGATGGTCGCTCAGCAGCGCGGCGCGATTGAGATGGATCTGTTCCGGCAGTGCAGCGCCGTACTGCAGTGCCTGCGCGTACGCATCCAGCGCAGCGGATGCTTCGCCGGTCCGGCGCAGCAGATATCCCAGGTTGTACCAGGCATCGGCGCAGCCGGGCCGGGCCTGCAGGATGGCTCGATAGGCGGCGATCGCCTGCGGCAGATGACCGTGTTGCAGTAAGCGTGCGGCGTGCTGCAAGGACAGGTCCAAGGCGTTTTCCAGGCAGTCTTGCAGCGGGTCGGGGGACCTGCAGCTTAGGCGGCGCCGGCGGTGCGTTCAATCCGCCCGGTGGCGAGACAGTGAGGGTAGGCCTTTCCTGCGCCTGCCGGTTGGCTTGTATGCTCTGCTGCAGTCGAGCAGTGAGATGCGCACATGCACAAACCGGTGGTGGTGGGTCTGACAGTCCTGAGCTGCGCTTGGGCGGCATCGGCGCAGGACGTGCCGACGCATCGCTGCGCTGCAGTCCTCGATCCATTGCCGCGGCTGGCCTGTTATGACGCCAGTTTTCCGCCAACCCAGGCCGTACGGGCGGCGGAGGCGGACAGGCGAGTCAGGGCATTCGGCCGCAGCACCCAACAGGTCTCGGCAGCGACAGGTGCGCAGCAGTCAGCGCCTGCGAAACTCACCGCGAAGGTGCTCGCGGTGGCGTACCAGCCAGACGGCACGCGCATCGTGTCGCTGGACAGTCGTCAGCGCTGGGCACTGACAGAAGCCACCAGCCGCGGTCCGTTGGCCGAGGGCGAAGTCGTGGTGATTCGCAAGGCCGCGATGGGAAGTTACATGCTGGTGACCGCTGCCGGGGTGGCGCTACGCGCCCGCCGCATCGACTAGCCGGGCCGCCGATGGCATCGCAACCAACAGAAGAGAACGCATGACTGAAGGACAGCTGCGCGCAGTGCTGCACGACGGGTATCAACTGCTGCGTCAGGGACGTTATGCCCAGGCGGTTGCGTTGGCCGACCGCGCCTGCGCCGACCAGCCTGACAATGCGCATCTGCTGGAACTTGCCAGCGAGGCCCGGTTGGCCAATGGCGATCCGCAAGCCGCGGTCGACCGCATCGCACGGGCGGCGGCGGTCGCAGCGTCACCGGTGCCGCTCTTGATCAAGTACGCCAGCTTGCTGCTGCAGCTGCGTCGCCGCCGCGAGGCCCGGCTCGTCGCCGGTCAGGCGCAGGCGCAGGCACTGGCCGGCGCCGACGGTGCGGCGTGGTGGCGGATCGGCGCGTTGTACAGCGGCTGCCACGAGGTGGCGGCCGCCCGTGACGCGTATCGGCATGCGATGACATGGCTGGGAGAACAGCCGGGCCTGCTGTACGACCTTGCCACCATGCAGTTCTTTGGCGGTGAATTCGATGCCGCTGAGGTCACCCTGGAGCGGCTGCTGCAACTGGCACCCGAGACCGGCGATGCCTTGTACCTGCGCGCCACGCTCCGGCGTCAGACCGGGCAGCACAATCATCTGGACGACCTGCGTCACCGCTTGACCACGCTATCGGACCCTTCCGCCAGGGCGGCAGGCCTGTACGCCCTGAGCAAGGAGCTGGAGGATCTGGGCCGGCATGCGGAATCGTTCGAGACGTTGACCGCCGCAGCGGCCTGCAAGCGCAAGACACTGCAGTACGACGTTGCCGCCGAGTGTGCGCATATCGCTCAGATACGGGAGGCGTACGCCCCGGATGCCTTGCGGGCACTGCAGCCGGGTGATGCGGGCGAGGGTGCGGTCTTCATCGTCGGCTTGCCGCGCTCAGGCACCACCTTGCTGGAGCGCCTGCTGATCCAGCGCGGCGGTGCGCGCTCGGCCGGGGAGTTGATGGATTTCGGTGCGCTGCTGGGCAGTGCGACATCCGGCGTACTGGCGACCAATCCCGGATTGACCGCCGCCCAGGCATCGCTGCAGATCGATTTTGCTGCGCTCGGCGAAGAGTATCTGCGCGGTGCCTGTGAGTTGGTGCACGACCATCCGGTAGTCATCGACAAGATGCCGGTCAATTACCTCTACTGCGGCATGATTGCCACCGCGCTGCCACGCGCACGCATCATCCATCTGGTGCGCGATCCGCTGGACACGTGCTATGCGATGTACAAGACCTTGTTCTACAACGCCTATCCGTTCTCGTATGCGCTCGATGAGCTCGCCGATTACTACCTGGCCTATCAGCAGACCATGCGTCACTGGCATGCGGTACTGCCCGGCGGCATTCTCGACGTGCATTACGAAGAGCTGGTACGCGATACCGAGCATCAGATCTCGCGGGTGTTGAGCTGGTGCGGGCTGACGAGCCGTGAAACCATCACCGGACTGGAGAATGTGCCATTCGTGACCGCGAGTGCGGCGCAGGTGCGCGGCGATGTCCATCAACGGTCGGTGCATAGCTCGCGGCGGCACCTGGACGGGCTCATGCCCTTGTTGAAGCGGCTTCGGGCAGCGGGTGTGGCCTTGCCCGGCGTCGAAGTGGCCTAAGGATTTCCCGCTGGCCGACCACGCGTTTCGGTATTTCACCGAAGCGAGCCGCGGCGCGCGAACACCGAACGAGCGTACGCGGCGAAATCGGGCCTCGGGAGGAAGAACGCGCGTCAAAAGTGCTTTTTTTTGTGATTCCCGCACCCTTTTGGGGCTTCGCCGCACCGATTCGGAGCATTTCTGAATGGCGCTTTAATTCTCTTCAACGTGGTCTTAACATCGGGTTGGCAACGTTTTTTCGGGCGCTCTTTCGCCCGGCCGTTAGCCAGTGTGGAAGCGCGGTTTGACGCGCTTGCCAATGACGTCGCAGCACGTGCCGGCATTGCATCAGATGCCGACGCAGTGCGTTGCGCTTACCCGTTCGAACTTCTCGGAGAGAGAGATGAGATTGAAGACCACCAAGCTGCGCGACGCCATCCGGGTATCGCTCACCGCGGGCGCCGCGGCGTTGGCCCTGTCCGGAACCGTGATGGCGCAGGAGCAGCCCGCGAGCGAACTCAAGAGCCTGGACACGGTCAGTGTCACCGGTACGCGCATCAAGAGCCAGACGATGACTGCCTCCAGTCCGGTGGCCGAGATCAACAAGGAAGAATTCCAGTACACCGGCTCGACCAAGGTCGAAGATCTGATCAATCAGTATCCACAGCTTTCGGCGAGCTTCGACAACTTCGCCAACAATGGCTCGCAAGGGTATGCGACCGTCGACCTGCGCGGACTGGGCGCGCAGCGCACCTTGACCTTGGTCAACGGCAGGCGCATTCCCAAGGGCATCGGCGAGAGTCCGGATATCAGCATCATCCCGGCCGCGCTGGTGCGTCGCGTGGACATCCTCACCGGCGGCGCCTCGGCGGTGTATGGCTCGGATGCCGTTGCCGGCGTGGTCAATTTCGTGCTCGACGACGAGTTCGAAGGGGTCAGCGTCGACATGGGCTACAACGCCTACCAGCATGACAACGGCAATACGTTGATGCGCGGTCTGATGGACGATGCCGGTTACGATTACCCGACCGGAAACTCCGGTTTCGACGGCATCTCCCGCAACGTGGACCTGGCCATCGGCGGCAGCTTCGGCGAAGCGGGGCATGCCACCGCATGGGCCACCTGGCGCGAGAACGATCCCCTGCTGCAGGGCCAGCGCGATTACTCCGCCTGCGCATTGAGTAACAGCGGCACCGCGTGCGGCGGGTCTGCCACTGCAGATCCAGCCAACTTCTACGTCGTCGCGCCGTCTGCAGGTGCCTTTTACGTGCAGCCTTCGGCCGGCGGAACCTGGTCGCAGGTCGCATCCCCGAATCTCTACAACTTCGCGCCGCTGAATTACTACCAGCGTCCGGATACGCGCTACACGGCCGGCACCAACATCAAGTACGAGGTCAACGAGCACTTCAAGCCCTATCTTGAAACCCTGTTCGTCAACCGCAAGAGTTCGACGCAGATCGCGCCGTCGGGTGCGTTTTTCACCGACCTCAACGTCAACTGCGCCACCTCGGTGATCGGCAGCCTGTGCAACGATGTCGGCATCACCGACGATGAGTTCACCGTCTATGTGGCCAAGCGCAACGTCGAAGGCGGCCCGCGCATCACCGACTCGGATACCAACAGTTTCAGCATCACCGCCGGTGCCCAGGGCGATATCAACGACAACTGGTCCTACGACGCGTCCTTCACCTACAACCGCAGCACGACCAAGTCCGAGAACATCAACGACTTCGTGACCACCCGTGTACGCGATGCGCTGCTGGGCTGCCAGCCGGGGGCGTTCGATGGCTGCGTGCCCTATAGCGTGTGGACCGACAGTGTCACCGCCGCAGAGGCGCAAGCGCTGCAGGGGGTTGGTATCGTCAATTACGAAACCTCGATGCGCGTGTTCAACGCCTACGTGACCGGCAATTTCGGCTACAGCCTGCCGTGGGCCGGGGATAATCCGATCAGCGTCGTCGGCGGCGTGGAAACGCGTACCGAAACCTTCAAGCGGGTGGCCGACAGCAACATGCAGACCGGCAACTTCACCGGTCTGGGCGGCCCGACCTCCAATGTCTCCGGCGACATCGGCGTCAAGGAACTGTTCCTGGAGGGCGCGGTGCCGCTGGTGGCGCAGGCCGGCAGCCTGGATCATCTCGACATGCAGCTTGGCTATCGCTACTCGGACTACGACATCTCCGGTGGCGTCAGCACCTACAAGGCGGGTCTGGGCGCGACATTCGCCGACGGCAAGTATCACCTGCGCGCCGGCTGGAATCGCGCAATCCGCGCGCCGAACGTCACCGAGCTGTATAACGAAAATACGATCGGATTGTGGAGCGGCAGCGACCCATGCGCCGGTGCCAATCCGGTCTTTACCCAGGCCCAGTGCGCCAATACTGGCGTGACGGCGGCGCAGTACGGCCGCGTTGCGGCAAACCCGGCGGGCCAGTACAACGAAATCGGCGGCGGTAATACGACACTGCAGCCGGAAACGGCCAATACCTGGACCGTCGGTTTTGCTGCCAGCCCCATCAAGGGGCTCGATCTGAGCGTGGATTACTACGACATCAAGATCGACGACGCCATCCGTGCCATCGGTTCCTCCAACATCCTGACCGCATGCGGCGTGACCGGTAACGCGGATATCTGCAGCCGCGTCCGCCGCAACGCCACCACGGGCGACCTGTTCCGCGGCAGCGACCCGGACGTCTCCGGCCTGATCTTCAATTCCCAGGACAATTTTGGGTCGCTGCATTTCCAGGGCGTGGATCTGACCGCGTCGTACGCGTGGAGCGTCGGCCCCGGGCGCCTGACCGCCTCGATGATGGGCAGCTACGCCATCAAGCAGGAATACGAGCCGGTTCCGGGTGTGCAGGAAGTGACCTACGACTGCGCCGGCGTGGTGAACGTGGCCTGCAACAGTGCCGAATGGCGGCATGTGCTGAGCACGCGCTACAGTTTCGATCGGTACACCGTCAGCCTGCGCTGGCGCTATATCGGCGAGCTGGATTACCAGAACACCGACGGGACCCGTGGCACAACCGACGTACGCCTGGTGAACCAGGACAACAAGGTGTCGGCGTACAACTACTTCGACCTCTCCGGTTCGATGCAGCTGGGCGATTACGTCACCTGGACCTTGGGCATCAACAACATCGCCGACAAGGAGCCGCCGCTGGTGGGTGGCAGCCTGACCTTCAACGGCAACTCGCTCGCCGGTTACGACCAGGCGGGTCGTTACTTCTTCACCAGTGTGGGCCTGCGTTTCTGAGTCGCCTTGCGACCCGGTAGAACAACGGCGAGCCTTGGCTCGCCGTTGTTTTTTGATTGCCTGCATCTGGTGGCGATGGTGTGCCGCGCTGCAACCTTCAGAGCACCACCGTGGCCGAGTGCATGGCGCTTGGGTATCTGGCCGAGCTCGAAGGCCGCGTCAACGCGTTACGCCACCGGCTCACGCAGCAACGGCGACTCCCAGCCCGGGCGCGGTGCGAAACGCTCGCCATGGCGCGCCTGCAGAGCCAGCAGGCGTTCCAGCAACGCGTCGGCGCCGACACTGCGGATGTGCTGGATCGGGCCGCCTCGGAACGGCGCAAAGCCGGTGCCGAAGATCACACCCGCATCGAGCAGGTCCGCATCGGCCACCACGCCGTCGTGCAGGCAGGCGACCGCTTCGTTGAGCAACGGCAGGATCAGGCGATCTTCCAGGTCTGCCGGCACCGCGTAGCCGCTGGCCACCTCGGGCTTGACCGCGCGCCCGTTCTCCCACTTGTACAAACCCTGGCCGTCCTTCTTGCCGCGCTTGCCCGGCTCCACGGTGGCCAGTGCCGCGGGAATCGGCAGGTGCAGGAAGGGCGCGAGCTCTGCGCCCACACCGGCGGCGACATCCAGCCCCACCGTATCGATCAGTTCGATCGGCCCCATCGGCATGCCGAACTTGACCGCCGTCTTGTCCAGCACCGGGCCCGGCACGCCCTCGGCATACGCGGTGGCCGCTTCGAGCAGGTACGGGAACAGCACGCGATTGACCAGGAAGCCAGGTGTGCCGGCCACCGGTACCGGGAACTTGTCCAGCGCCTTGCAGAATGCCGCCAGGCGCGCGACGTTGGCCGGATCCAGCCCGTCGTGCTGCACGATCTCCACCAGCGGCATCATCGATACCGGGTTGAAGTAGTGCAGGCCGGCAAACTGCGCCGGGCGCTGGAGATGCCCGCGCAACTCGGTCAGCGGAATCGACGAGGTATTGGTGGTCAGCAACGCATCGGGCTTGAGCTGCGGCTCGACGGACTGGTACAGCTCGCGCTTGGCCTGCGGGTTCTCGATGATCGCTTCGATCACCAGGTCCGCCTGGGCCACGCCCGCACCGGCCAGGTCGCCACGCAGGCGCGCGGCCACTGCCGGACGCTTGGCCTCGTCCTTGACGCGCTTGGCGAACAACTCGCCGCCACGGCCCAGTGCGGTGTCGATGAAGCGCTGCTCGCGATCCTGCAGCGTCACCTCGAAGCCCTTGTAGGCCGCCCAGGCTGCGATATCGCCGCCCATCACGCCAGCACCGACCACATGCAAATGGCGAATCGGGGGCAAGGCCGCAGCGCCGGCGTCCTTGCCACCCAGCGCCTTCAGGCGCTCGGTCAGGAAGAAGATGCGGATCAGGTTGCGTGCGGTCGGCGTACTGGCAAGCTTGACTACCGCCTTGCGCTCGGCCGCCAGGCGCGCCTGGATGCCGCTGCCGCCGGCACGTTCCCACACGTTGATCAAGGCGTAGGGCGCCGGGTAATGCTCCTTGCGCGCCTTGCGTGCGACCTGCTTGCGCATCTGCGGCGCCAGCAATTTGCGCGCGAGCAGGGTATTGGTGGCCCATGCGGTGGCGCGCTGCTTGAACGGACGTTTGCTGCCGGTGAGCGCCAGCGCGGCGGCGACATCGACCAGCACCGCCGGCGCGGCGACCTTGTCGACCAGGCCCATGGCGCGTGCGGCCTTGGCCGCGACGGTGCGGCCGGTCAGCATCATGTCCATCGCTGCCGGCGCACCGATCAGGCGCGGCAGGCGGGCGCTGCCGCCCCAACCGGGAAAGATGCCGAGCTTGGTTTCCGGCAGGCCGATGCGGGTGCCGGCATCGTCGGAGGCCACGCGATACCGGCACGCCAGCGCGATCTCGGTGCCGCCACCCATGCAGAATCCGTGAATCGCCGCGACCGTGGGGCAGGGCAGCTCGGCCAGCTTCTGAAAGACGTTCTGGCCGCGGTGGATCGCATCGTTGACGGTGCCCTTGCGGTCGAACTCCTGGAATTCCTTCAGGTCGGCGCCGGCGATGAAGCCGTTGGGCTTGCCCGAGCGCAGCACCACGCCCTTGGGCGGGTCCAGCGCCAGGCGTTCGACCAGCGCGCCCAGTTCGAGCAGCACCTCCTGCGAAAATGCGTTGACCGGTGCGCCCTGGCGATCAAGGCTGAGCACGACCACGCCGTCCTCGCGCAGGTCGGCCTGCCAATGGCTGAATCGGAGCCCGTCGAAACCTGGAAGCATGCGTCTGGCCGTCCGGAGATATAAGGAAAGGTCGTTATCATCCAGAGGTTGTTTCCTTCACGTCAAATACCCATACCTGTCGGCAGGGCGACGCGCGCCTGGTGCGAGGCGTCGCCAGTGGCGCATCGGTGCAGCTAGCCTGTTGCGTGACGATCGTACGGATCGGTATGAACTTTTCCCTTCAATGGTTGTCTCATTGCCCGACTTCGGTGGGCTGACAGGAGTGCGGCCCGACATGGCCGAAGTCGATACACCTCAGGAGCTTGACCTGGAACTGGTCCGGCGTGTGCAGCGCGGCGAGAGTGCAGCGTTCGATGTGCTGGTGCGCAAATACCAGCACCGCATCGTTGCGTTGATCGGGCGCTACATCGCCGACTGGAGCGAATGCCAGGACGTGGCCCAGGATACGTTTGTGCGCGCCTACCGGGCGATCAACAGTTTCCGCGGCGACTCGCAGTTCTATACCTGGCTACACCGCATTGCCGTCAACACTGCCAAGAACCATCTGGTTGCGCACAACCGCCGTCCGCCCACCGACGATATCGAGATCAGCGATGCCGAACAGTTCGATGGTGCCACCCGCTTGCGCGACACCGACACCCCGGAGCGTGAACTGATGCGACAGGAACTGGAACAAACGGTGATGCGCGCGGTCCAAGCCCTGCCGGAAGAGCTCCGGTCGGCCATCACCCTGCGCGAGGTGGATGGGCTGAGCTACGACGAAATCGCGCGAAAGATGGATTGCCCGATCGGAACGGTGCGCTCGCGCATCTTCCGGGCGCGCGAGGCCATCGACATCGAGCTGCGGCCTCTGCTGGAGACCGAAAGCGCTACCCGTGAGCGACACCGTGTATGAGCCATAACCCTGCCATGTCCACGACCGACAAGTTCGAGCGTCACTACCGCCAGCAGCTGTCTGCGCTGGTGGATGGCGAATTGAGCGCCGAGGAGTCGCGCTTTTTGCTGCGCCGCCTGGCCCACGACGAAGAACTGGCCGGCTGCCACGAACGCTGGCAGCTGTGCGGCGATGTGCTGCGTGGTGCGGCCAGCGCGCCGGCACCGCTGGATTTTGCCGCGCGCGTGCGCAGTGCCATCGCCGATGAGCCGGTGCCGCAGGCGCAGCCATCCACGCGTCCGGCGGCGCGCTGGCGCTGGGGTGGTGGCGCGGCGATTGCGGCATCGGTCGCGGCGATCGCCTTGTTCATGGCGCGCGAGCGCTTGCCGGAGACGGCAGCGCCTGCCACGCAGGTCCCGGTGTTCGCCACCGTGGCACAGCTGCCTGCCACCGCGCAGGCTCCCACCACGCCCGTGGCGCCGAAGGGGCCGGCCGAGCCTGGCCCGGCAGCTCCCGACGAGGTCGCCGCGCTGGCCGCAGCGGTGCCGGCTGCCGCGCTGGCATCCACGCGCCGTGGCGCGGCCACGCGCAACCAACAGGTCGCCCGCAGCGTCGCGGCGCGGCAGCAGCAGGCGCCAGCCCGCGCGCTCGCATCCGCTGCTCCCGCCTCGGCGGCCGCCACGGCCGTTGCGGCGCCATCGAATCCGTTCACGCATCCGGATACCACACTGCAGGCGCGCCCGTGGCCGCGTGCGGCGCTGTCCGGTGCCGGCGACAGTCCGCTCAATGCCAGCTTCCGCCAAGGCGGCCAAGGCACCGCGTTCTATCCGTTCGAGCCCGCGCCGCAGGGTGTTGCCAGCCCTGCGCCAAGCCGGCCGCTGCCGGTGCAGCCGCCGCAGGATTGATACCGTCGCCGATCTTCATCCGTTCGGCGCTTCCCCTTCCGTTATCGTGCCGGACCCCTGCAACGGCAGGGGCTTTGGCCCCTGTCGCCCTGCCATCGGAGGCAACCTGATGAACCACCGCATTCGCACCCAGATGTTCGGCTTGATCGCCATGACCTTGCCGCTGGCCGCCTGCGCGCAGCAGTCCGCGCCCGCTGCCAAGGACGTTGCCCCGATTGCCGCCAACCGCAGCGCCACGCCGGCGCCGCAGCTGGTGGCCGGGTTGCCGGACTTCACCAATCTGGTCGAGCAGGTCGGCCCGGGCGTGGTCAATATCGAAACCACCATCACCCGCAAGGACGCCATGGCGCGCCAGCGGCGCGGTGGTCCGGGTGGGCAGGACGGCGGCGCGATGCCCGGCGACGAGCAGATGCCGGAATTCTTCCGTCGCTTCTTCGGGCCGGATTTCCAGATGCCGGGCGGGCCGCGCCAGGGGCCGGGCCAGGGTGGCGATGACGATGGCGGCATCGCCGGCAAGTCGATGGGTTCGGGCTTCATCATTTCGGCCGACGGCTATGTGCTGACCAATCACCACGTGGTCGATGGCGCCAGCGAGGTCACCGTCAAGCTGACCGACCGCCGCGAGTTCAAGGCCAAGGTGGTCGGCAGCGACGAGCAGTTCGACGTGGCGTTGCTCAAGATCGACGCCAAGGGCCTGCCGACCGTGCGCCTGGGCGATTCCAACACGCTCAAGCCGGGCCAGTGGGTGGTGGCGATCGGCTCCCCGTTCGGCCTGGATCACTCGGTCACCGCCGGCATCGTCAGCGCTACCGGGCGCAGCAATCCGTATGCGGACCAGCGCTACGTGCCCTTCATCCAGACCGACGTGGCGATCAACCAGGGCAACTCCGGTGGCCCGTTGCTCAATACGCGCGGCGAGGTGGTCGGCATCAATTCGCAGATCTTCTCCGCCTCCGGCGGCTACATGGGCATCAGTTTCGCGATCCCGATCGATCTGGCCTTCAGCGCCGCCGAGCAGATCAAGGCCACCGGCCACGTGAGCCGCGGCATGCTGGGTGTGGCGGTCGGCCCGATCGACTCGCTCAAGGCGCAGGGCCTGGGCCTGCCGGATACGCGTGGCGCACTGGTCAACGACATCCCGCCCGGTAGCCCCGCCGCCAAGGCCGGGATCGAGGTGGGCGATGTGATCCGCGCGGTCAACGGCAAGCCGATCGATGTCGCCAGCGACCTGCCGCCGATGATCGGGTTGATGGCGCCGGGTACCAAGGTCAACCTGGACGTGCTGCGCGATGGCAAGCCGCGCAAGGTGGCGGTCACCCTGACGACGCTGGACAACCCGGCCGGCAACGCCGCACCGCGCACCGCTGCCGACGACGCCAAGCCCGGCGCACCGGCCAGCGTGGAGCTGCTCGGCCTGCAGGTGGCCGATCTGACCGCCACCGAGCGTAGCCGCCTGGGCCTGGAAGCAGGCGAGGGCGTGCGCATCGCCTCGGTGACCGGCGCCGCAGCACGCAGCACCCAGCCGCCGTTGTCGCCGGGTCTGGTCATCGCCCGCGTTGGCCGCACCAAGGTCGGCAGCGTCGCCGACCTCAACCGCGCCCTGTCCAGCTACAAGAAGGGCGACGTGGTCATGCTGCTGGTCACCGATGGCAAGGCGACCAGTTATGTGGCCTTGAAGGCCGGCGGCTAACGGAGGCCGAGATTCGTCATTGGGGATTCGGGATTGGCAAAGCAGGCTCCTGTTCGCGGGTGCCTGCTCTTGTTGTGCCTTTTCGAATCCCCAATCCCCACTCCCAAATCCCGGCTCCAAAGCGTGCGATAATGCTGCGTTACCCTGACGACGGCACCGCCGGCGCCCACCTCAATGTCCTCTGATTCAATGCGGAATATCCGCAACTTCTCCATCATCGCCCACGTCGACCACGGCAAATCCACCCTGGCCGACCGGATCATCCAGCTGTGCGGCGGCCTGCAGGCGCGCGAGATGGAGGCCCAGGTGCTCGACTCCAACCCGATCGAGCGCGAACGCGGCATCACCATCAAGGCGCAGTCGGTGTCCCTGCCGTATACGGCCAAGGATGGGCAGGTCTACCACCTGAACTTTATCGACACCCCCGGGCATGTGGACTTCTCCTACGAGGTCAGCCGCTCGCTGGCCGCGTGCGAAGGCGCGCTGCTGGTGGTGGATGCGGCCCAGGGCGTGGAAGCGCAGTCGGTGGCCAACTGCTACACCGCGGTGGAGCAGGGCCTGGAAGTGGTGCCGGTGCTCAACAAGATCGACCTGCCCACCGCCGACATCGAGCGGGCCAAGGCCGAGATCGAGGCGGTGATCGGCATCGATGCCGAGGACGCGGTGGCGGTCAGCGCCAAGACCGGTCTGAACATCGACCTGGTGCTGGAAGCGATCGTGCAGCGGATTCCGCCGCCCACCCCCCGCGACACCGACAAGCTGCAGGCGCTGATCATCGACTCGTGGTTCGACAACTACCTGGGCGTGGTCTCGCTGGTGCGCGTGATGCAGGGCGAGATCAAGCCGGGCAGCAAGATCCTGGTGATGTCCACCGGCCGCACCCATCTGGTCGACAAGGTCGGCGTGTTCACGCCCAAGCGCAAGGAGCTTGCCGCGCTGGGCGCGGGCGAAGTGGGCTGGATCAACGCCTCGATCAAGGATGTGCACGGCGCGCCGGTCGGCGACACCCTGACCCTGGCGGCCGACCCGGCGCCGCATGCATTGCCCGGTTTCCAGGAAATGCAGCCGCGCGTGTTCGCCGGCCTGTTTCCGGTCGATGCCGAGGACTACCCGGATCTGCGCGAGGCGCTGGATAAGCTGCGCCTGAACGATGCGGCGCTGCGCTTCGAGCCGGAAAGCTCCGAAGCGATGGGCTTCGGCTTCCGTTGCGGCTTCCTCGGCATGCTGCACATGGAGATCGTGCAGGAGCGGCTGGAGCGCGAGTACAACCTCAACCTGATCTCGACCGCGCCGACCGTGGTCTACGAAGTACTCAAGACCGACGGCAGCATCGTCCCGATGGACAATCCATCCAAGCTGCCGCCGCTCAACAACGTCGAAGAGATCCGCGAGCCGATCATCCGCGCCAACATCCTCACCCCGCCCGATTACGTCGGCAACATCATCACCTTGTGCGAAGAAAAGCGCGGCACCCAGATCGGCATCAACTACCTGGGTAGCCAGGTGCAGATCAGCTACGAGCTGCCGATGGCCGAAGTGGTGCTGGATTTCTTCGACAAGCTCAAGTCGGTCTCGCGCGGCTACGCCTCGCTGGATTACCACTTCCTGCGTTTCGATGCCGGCCCGTTCGTGCGCGTGGATACGCTGATCAATGGCGACAAGGTCGATGCGCTGTCGATCATCGTGCACCGCAGCTACGCCGACCGGCGCGGCCGCGAACTGTGCGAAAAGATGAAGGACCTGATCCCGCGGCAGATGTTCGACGTGGCGATCCAGGCCGCCGTGGGCTCGCAAATCATCTCGCGCTCCACGGTCAAGGCGATGCGCAAGAACGTGTTGGCCAAGTGCTATGGTGGCGACGTTTCGCGCAAGAAAAAGCTGCTCGAAAAGCAGAAGGAAGGCAAGAAGCGCATGAAGCAGGTCGGCCGCGTGGAGATTCCGCAGGAAGCCTTCCTGGCTGTCTTGCAGATGGATAAGTAACCGGGATTTGGGATTCGTGATTGGGGATTGGCAACGACTCGCCAGTCCTGAGTTTTTGCGAATCCCCGATCTCCAATCCCGAATCCCGTTCCGAAGGAACATCAATGAAATGGTTTGAAATCGCCCTGGTTGTGCTGACGCTGGGCACCGGCTTCATCTGGCTGCTGGACAAGCTGTTCCTGGCCAAGCGCCGCGCGGCACGTGCCGGTCTGCTGGACAGCGAGCCGGCGATCATCGATTACTCGCGCGCCTTCTTTCCGGTGCTGGCGGTGGTGTTGATCCTGCGCAGTTTCGTGGCCGAGCCGTACAAGATTCCGTCCAGCTCGATGATGCCCAACCTGCTGATCGGCGACTTCATCCTGGTCAACAAGTTCGCCTACGGCTTCCGTCTGCCGATCACCAATACCAAGTTCATTCCGACCGGCGAGCCCAAGCGCGGCGACGTGGTGGTGTTCAAGCCGCCGCATGCGCCCGACCAGAACTGGATCAAGCGCGTGGTGGGTCTGCCGGGCGACAAGATCGGCTTCCACGGCGATACGCTGTACATCAACGACAAGCCGATGCGTTACACGGTCAAGGGCGAGTACATCGGCAAGGGTAAGGGCGCCGAGATGACCGGCACCACCTTGCTGGTCGAGGACTTGCCGGGCCGCACCCACACCGTGCTGGAGTGGGTCGACCGCAACATGCCGGCCGGGCAGGGCGACTGGACCGTGCCGGCGGACAGCTATTTCGTGATGGGGGATAATCGCGACAACAGCGAAGACAGCCGGTTCTGGACCCAGACGCACTTCCTGCCGGAGGCCAACCTGCGCGGCAAGGCGTTCCTGATCTGGCTCAATTGCGAAGGATGGTTCTGCAAGGGGAGTTTCGATCCGTCGCGGATCGGGACCGGAATCCAGTAATGCACGCACGGCGTGCCGGGGAAGCACAATGAAGCGCAAGCAAAGCGGTATGACGTTGACGTCGTTCGTGGTGGTGCTGGCGGTGGTGGGCTTTGCCCTGTACATCGGGATGAAGCTGTTTCCGATGTACCAGGAATACTATTCCGTGCGCACGGCCATGAAGAGCCTGGCCAAGGAGCCCGATAGCGCCAACATGGACCCGTCCAAGTTGCAGGACCTGTTCTTTCGTCGGCTGTACATCAACTACTCGGAAAACGTCAAGAAGGAAGACGTCAAGTTCGAGCGCGTGGACGGTGGCTGGCGCATGAAGGTCAACTATGAAGTCCGCCGCGAATTGATCGGCAATCTTGATGTCGTCGGCAAGTTCGAGACGTCCCAGGACATGACGGGACGTGGTGGCGAATAGGACATTCCAGCGCGGCGATCCGATCGGGCATGCGTTCGCCGATCCGGGTCTGCTCGCCCAGGCGCTGCGGCATCGCAGCGCCGGTACTCCGCATAACGAACGACTGGAATTCCTTGGCGACGGCATCGTCAACCTGCTGATTGCCGAGGCGCTGTATCAGCGCTGGCCCAAGGCCGACGAAGGCGCATTGACCCGCGCGCGCGCTGAACTCGTGCGCGAAGGGGCGCTGGCGGTGATCGGCCGCGCCCTCAACCTGGGCGAGCGGCTGACGCTGGGCCCGGGCGAGCTGAAGTCCGGCGGCCATCGACGCGATTCGATCCTGGCCGATACGGTCGAGGCGATCGTGGCGGCGATCTATCTGGACTGCGGCTTCGAACGCTGCCGCGCGGTGGTGCTGCCCTGGTTCGAGCCCTCGCTGGCGGCGCTGCCGGTGGGGAAGGCGGAAAAAGACCCCAAGACCCGGCTGCAGGAATGGCTGCAGGCGCGGCAGCTGCCGCTGCCCAATTACGCGCTGATCAGCGAAAGCGGCGACGAACATGCCAAGCAGTTCCATGTCGCCTGCATCCTGGAGCAGCCCGTCGCCCGCGCCGAAGGCCAGGGCACCTCGCGTCGCCTCGCCGAGCAACAGGCGGCCACCCTCGTCATCGCACAACTGGATTCGAACACGTGAGCGCAACCTCTTCCCCCCACCGTAGCGGCAGCGTTGCGGTGATCGGCCGGCCCAACGTCGGCAAGTCCACCCTGACCAACGCCCTGGTCGGCGCGAAGGTCAGCATCGTGTCCAACCGGCCGCAGACCACGCGCCATCGGTTGCTGGGCATTGCCACCTTCCCAGAAGGGCAACTGGTGCTGGTCGACACCCCGGGGCTGCATCGCGAGCAGAAGCGCGCGATGAACCGGGTGATGAACCGCGCCGCGCGCGGCTCGCTGGAAGGCGTGGACGCGGCGGTGCTGGTGATCGAAGCCGGCCGCTGGGACGACGAGGACACCCTGGCCTTCAAGGTCCTGAGCGACGCCGAGGTACCGGTGGTGCTGGTGGTCAACAAGGTCGACCGGCTCAAGGACAAGACCGCGCTGTTCCCGTTCCTGGCCCAGGTCAGCGAGGGGCGGACGTTCGCGGCGGTGCATCCGGTGTCGGCGCTCAAGCGCAAGGGCCTGGAGGCGCTGGTCGGCGACCTGCTCAAGCTGGTGCCGGAAGCCGATGCGATGTTTGGCGAGGACGAGATCACCGACCGCAGTCAGCGCTTCCTGGCCGGGGAGCTGGTGCGCGAGCAATTGATGCGTCAGCTCGGCGAAGAACTGCCGTATGCCACCACCGTGGAGATCGAACGCTTTGCCGAAGATGGCGCGCTGCTGCGCATCGGCGCGGTGATCTGGGTCGAGCGCGAAGGCCAGAAGGCGATCGTGATCGGCAAGGGCGGTACCCGCCTGAAGGACATCGGCGGCAAGGCGCGGCTGCAGATGGAGCGGCTATTCGGTGCAAAAGTGTTCCTGGAAACCTGGGTGCGCGTGCGCGAAGGCTGGTCGGACGACGAAGCGGCATTGAAGGCGTTCGGATACGAATGAAGCCGGGACCTGGGACCAAGGACCCGGGACCCGAGAGCAGCGCCGGATCGGCCGTCGCAAGGCGGGGTGGACCGGTGCTGCGCAGCCAGCCATGTGCTGGTCACGCCGCACGCGGGGCTGGCGAATGCGATGACACGCCGCTTCGGCGGCATGTGGATCGAATGCCTGCCCTGGCATTTCCCGCGCCCCGGATTTCCGGACGTCGCTCAGGGCTCTGCAGCGCATGCTGATCGAACACGAACGCGGGTTCGTCCTGCATGTGCGTGCCTGGCGCGAGACCAGCCTGCTGGTGGAAGTGCTGAGCGAGCAGCATGGGCGGGTCGGGCTGTTGGCGCGCGGGGTGCAAGGCCCGCGCAAGCAGGCCCTGCGGGCCGCGCTGCAGCCATTGCAGCTGATCCAGTTCACCGCGGTGCAACGCGGCGAACTGGCGCAGTTGCGTCAGGCCGAGGCGCTGGATACCGCCCCCCGCCTGGCGGGCGAATCCATGTTGGCCGGTTTCTATATCAGCGAGCTGCTGCTGCGCCTGGCGCCGCGCAACGATCCGGTGCCGGAATTGTTCGATTGCTATGCGCAGGCGCGGGCGCACCTGGCCTCTGGCCTGCCGCTGGCCTGGGGCCTGCGCCAGTTCGAGCGCGATGTGCTCGATGGCCTGGGCTTTGCGTTCGATCTGCAGCACGACCGCGACGGCCAGGCGATCGACCCGGCGGCGCGCTACCGGCTCGATCCACAGGAAGGCGCCTTGCGCGTGTTGAGCGAGGCGATGGCGCAGGATCGGCGCGACACCGTGACCGGCGCGGCGCTGCTGGCCTTGGGCCAGGACGTCATGCCCGCGGCCGACGACATGCCTGGCCTGCGTCGCAGCATGCGTGGCGTGCTGCTGCATCATCTGAGCGGACGCGGGCTGAAATCCTGGGAAATGCTCGAGGATCTGGTGCGGCGGCGTTGAGGGGCGCAAGGCTGCTCGACCAGGCCTGGCGAGCAGTGCGCGGACGCGCGGCAGGGTCCGGGTGGACCCGCCGCGCACGCATGATGCCCGGTGTCGCGCGTCCCGACTGCCGACGCTGCGCCGCGTCCAAGAGCATCGGCGCCGTCATCCTTCAGTGCAGCAGCGCAGCCACCGCCGCGTGGAACTGCGTCTGCGCCGTGCTGGAATGCGGGTCGCCGCGCAGCAGGCGCACTGCGCCGGCAAGCCGCGCCGCGCCGACAAATCCGCAGCTGGCCTGCAGCCGATGCAGATGGCTGCGCAGCGCCTGATCGTCGCTGACCTGCAGGGCCGAATCCACCGCATCGCGGGTGCCCGGCAACTCGGCCAGGAACAACTCGCGCAGCGCGTTGAGATGGTGTTGCTGGCCGTTGAGCGCGCTGAGCGCGGCCGCTTCGTCCCAATCGCTGGCAGCGATGTCGACCACACCCACCGGTGCCATGCTGTAGCGGCCGCGCGCCAGTCCGCGACGGACCGCCTGCAGCAGGCGCTCGGAGGTCAGCGGCTTGACCAGCATTTCCAGGAACCCATCGGACTGCAGGCTGCGTTGCATCGCCAGATTGGTGTCCGCGGTGTGGGCCAGTGCGGGCACGTCAGGGTGCAGCAGGCGCAGTGCCCGCAACAGGCCGCTGCCGGTGCCATCGGGAAGATTGACGTCGATCAGCCACAGGTCGTGGCGACGTGCGCGCGCGCGGTCCAGTGCCGACGACAAGGAGTCCGCGCAGTCCACGTGGGCGGGAAGACCGTCCAGCACCGCCTGCAGAAAGCCACGGCTGATCGGGTCGTCCTCTACCAGCAAGAGTCGTGGTTGGGGTTCCTGGCGTGTTGCCATGTTCATGCTGCCTCCTTGTCAGCGATGCCGCGTCCTAGCAGCCGCGTGCAGCGGAAGTGTGCCTGTGTTTGCGGGGCGCGACAATTGTTCTGCGGCGCGAGGCGGCCGCGATCGATCGCATCTGCGACAATACGCACCCTTTTTGCCCGCAGCTCGTCGCCACGTGGCCAGAACCCGAAACCGCTTCGACCGTACGCCGTTCCAGACCGCGATCACCGACCTCAGCCACGACGGGCGCGGTGTGGCCCGCCGCGACGGCGAGGGCGGCAAAGTCACCTTCATCAGTGGCGCCTTGCCGGGTGAGCTGGTGCGTGCCGAACCCACCGCGCGCAGCCGGCATTTCGACGAGGCCAGGACGGTGGAGGTGCTGGAGGCATCGCCGCAGCGGGTGACCCCGCGCTGCCCGCATTTCGGCGTCTGCGCCGGCTGCGTGCTGCAGCATCTGGAAGAGTCGCAGCAGATCGTGGCCAAGCAGCGCGTGTTGATGGACAACCTGGAGCGCATCGGCCACGTCACGCCGCAGGCGGTGTTGCCGGCCCTGGTCGGCGATAACTGGGGCTATCGGCGCAAGGGCCGCTTTTCGGTCCGTCGCGTCGAGAAGAAGGACAAGACCCTGGTGGGGTTTCGCGAGCTGGATCCGCGTTTCGTGGCCGATCTGTCGGTCTGTTACACGGTGATCCCGCAGATCGGCGAGAAGATCCCGCAGCTGGCGGCGCTGGTCGAAGGCCTGGACGGCAAGCGCGACATCCCGCAAATCGAATTCATTGCCGGCGACGAGGCGGTGGCATTGACCATCCGCCACATGCAGCCGCTCAGCGAGCGCGATCTGCAGGCGCTGACGGCGTTCGCGCAGGCGCAGGGTTTTGCGATCTTCCTGCAGCCGGGCGGCGTGGATAGCGTGCATCCGCTGTGGCCGCAGCAGGTGCCGCTGTCGTTCCGCTTGCCGCAGTGGGATGTGGAGCTGGCGTTCCGGCCGCTGGATTTCATCCAGGTCAACGCCTCGCTCAACCAGAAGATGATCGCGCACGCACTGGCGCTGCTCGATGCCAGGCCCGACGACCGCGTGCTGGACCTGTTCTGCGGGCTGGGCAATTTCACCCTGCCGCTGGCGCGCGGCGTGCGCGAAGTGGTCGGCGTGGAGGGCGATGCCGGGCTGGTGGCGCGCGCCCGGGACAACGCGCAGCGCAATGGGCTGGCCAATGCCCAGTTCCATGCGGCCGACCTGACCCAGGACCAGCGCAATGCTGCGTGGATGCGGCAGGGCTTCGACAAGCTGCTGCTGGACCCGCCGCGCTCGGGCGCGCTGGAAGTGCTGCAGCAGTTGCCGCTGAAAACGTTCGATCGCATCGTCTATGTAAGCTGTCACCCCGGCTCGCTGGCACGCGACGCCGGCTACCTGGTCAACGAGCAGGGCTTCACGCTCAAGGCCGCCGGCGCGATGGACATGTTTCCGCATACCGCGCATGTGGAGAGCATTGCGGTGTTTCAACGGCGGTGATTGGGGATTGGGCATTGGGGATTCGCAGGAGCGTATTCCCGACGCCCGCCAGTTCGCTGCTGTGGCCAATCCCCAATCCCGAATCTCCAATCCCCCCAAATCCATGCCCATCGAAATCGAACGCAAATTCCTGGTGACCGGCGATGGCTGGCGCGCTGCCGCGCATGCGGTGATCCCGATGGCGCAGGGCTATATCAACGACCAGGCCGCCTTGCGCAGTGGTGCGCAGAACGCATCGGTGCGGGTGCGTATCCAGGGCCAGAGCGCGTTTCTCAATCTGAAATCGCGCGAGGTGGGGCACACGCGGCAGGAGTTCGAGTATCCGATTCCGGTGGTCGAGGCGCGTGCGCTGCTGGCGCTGTGCGTCGGCGGTTTGATCGACAAACGCCGGCATCTGGTCCAGTACCAGGGGCACGTGTGGGAAGTGGACGAATTCCTTGGCGACAATGCCGGGCTGGTGGTGGCCGAGATCGAACTGGAACATGCCGACCAGGCCTTCGCCAGGCCTGCGTGGGTCGGCGCGGAAGTCACCGACGACGTGCGTTACTACAACCTGGCGCTGGCCTCGCATCCGTTCAAGAACTGGAGCGGGGATGTGTAATTCGGGATTGGGCATTCGGGATTCGGGATTCGGGATTCGTAAAAGCTAACGCGATGCGTCGGACTTGGGCTGATTGCGTTGCGACTCCCCAATCCCTGCCTTGGTATTGGGTTTATGCTTTGCGCATCCCCAATGACGCATCTCCAATCCCCGCCCATGCGCATCGATATCTGGTCTGACGTGGTCTGTCCCTGGTGCTGGATCGGCAAGCGCCGTTTCGAGCAGGCGGTGGCCGCGCTTGGTGCGCAGGCGCCGGCGTTGGACATCCATTACCACGCGTTCCAGCTCGATCCCGAGGCCGGCCTGGAGCCGACGCCGCTGCGTGATGCGCTGGCGCAAAAGTTCGGCGGTGCCGCGCGCGTGGAGCAGATGCTGGCGCAGACCCAGGCCACCGCGCGCGCCGAAGGCCTGCCGTTCGACTTCGGGCGCGGGCAGGTGCAGGTCAGTACCCTGCGTGCACATCGGCTGATCTGGCTGGCCAGCCGCGAGGGCGATGTCGAGGCCGTGATCGAAGCGCTGTTCCGTGCGTATTTTGCCGAAGGCCAAAACGTCGGCGCGACCGAAACGCTGGTGGCCGCCGGCGCCGCCGGCGGCCTGGACGAGGCGCGCGTGCGCGCGCTGCTGGACTCCGACGAAGGCGTCGTTGCCGTCCAGGCGCAACTGGCGCAAGCCGCTGCACTGGGAATCCGTGCGGTGCCCAGTTTCGTCATCGACGGACGCAGCCTGATCCAGGGCGCGCAGCCGCCGGAGAGCTTCGCGCAGGCGTTGTTGCAGCTGGCGGCCGAATCGGCGCCGATCGGTGGTCCCGATGCCTGCGGGCCGGACGGCTGCGCGGTATGAACGGCCGGCGGCGCGATGCGACTGCCGGCAGCTGAGAGATGACGCCCACCCGCTCGAAGACGGTTGCGGTGATCGGTGCCGGGTTGGCCGGGCTTGCCTGCGCGCAACGGCTGCAGGCGGCGGGGATGGCGGTGACGCTGTTCGAGCAGGCCGACAGGCCCGGTGGGCGCATGCGCAGCTGTGGCGGCGATGGCTGGCAGTGCGATCACGGCGCGCAGTATTTCACCGCGCGCGATCCGGCGTTTGCCGCCGTGGTGGGTGCGTGGATCGCGCGCGGCGCGGCGGCGGCCTGGCCTGCGCGCGTCGCCAGTTGGGATGGCACCGCCCTGCGTGCGTCGCACAGCGGGTTGACGCGCTTTGTCGGGGTGCCGGACATGGCCGCACCGGCGCGTGCGCTTGCGGCCGACCTCGATGTTCGGTTGGGCACCTGCGTGCGGTCACTGCAGCGCAATGGCGACGCCTGGCAGCTGGAGCTGGCGGAGGACGCGACGACACACGCCTTCGATATCGTGCTGCTGGCGGTTCCGGCACCGCGTGCGGCTGCCTTGCTGGCGGGCTTCGCCCCCACGCTGGCGACGCTTGCCGCCACTGCACGGATGCAGCCGGCCTGGGCGGTGGTGCTGCGTTTCGACCTGGCGGTCGATCCCGGCTACGACGCCTTGTTCGTCAACGCTGGCCCGGTGCGCTGGGTGGCACGCAACTCCAGCAAGCCGGGGAGGGCGGGCGTGGAAACCTGGCTGCTGCATGCCACTGCCGATTGGAGTCAGGCGCATCTGGACGCAACGCCTGAGGCCGTGATCGCCAGCCTGTTGCCGGCGCTGGCCGCGCTCGGCCTGCCACCACCGCAGTCCTGCGATGCATACCGCTGGACGGTGGCCAGCACCGAGCCTGCGTTGCAGATCGGCTGTGCCTGGGAGGCGCGGCCGGGCATCGGCATCTGCGGCGACTGGCTGGCCGGCGGCAAGGTCGAAGGGGCCTGGCAAAGCGGTGTGGCGTTGGCAGCGCGGGCGTGTGCCGGCGACGCCGCGGGCAGCGGTCAGGATTGATGTGGTGGCAGGCACAGCTGGCCACACCCCGCAGGCTGCCGCGCACACAGTGCGCCTGATCCTGGGCGATCAACTCAATCGGCAACACAGCTGGTTCAATGCGATCGATGCGGGTGTGGTCTACGTGCTGATGGAAGTGCGCGAGGAAACCGACTACGTGCTGCACCACGCGCAGAAGATCCTGGCGATCTTCGCGGCGATGCGCGCGTTCGCCGCGCACTTGCGGCAGGCCGGTCACCGGGTGCGTTATGTGGCCATCGACAACCCCAGCAATCGGCATGCGATCCCCGCCAATCTGGACGCGCTGATGGCGCATTACCGCGCCAGCCGGCTGGAGTACCAGGCGCCGGACGAATGGCGGCTGGATCAGGCATTGCAGCACTGGTGCGCGCGCCAGCCGTTGGCCACGCGCATGATCGATAGCGAGCATTTCCTGACCGAACGCAATGAGGTCGCCGGCTGTTTTCGCGCCGGTAGCCCATGGCGCATGGAAGTGTTCTACCGAAAGATGCGCCGTCGCCACCGGATCCTGCTCGATGCCGCGGGCGAGCCGGAAGGCGGGCGCTGGAATTTCGATCACGACAACCGTGCGCCATGGCCGGGCGATCCGCCCGCGCCGCAGGAGTGGCGCGCAGCGCACGATCACCGCGCGCTGTGGAGCGCTATCGAGGCAGCCGGCGTCCGCAGCTTCGGCGCACCGAACGCCGACGCGCTGCCGTGGCCGCTGGACCGCGACGAAGCCTTGCAGCACCTGGATGCCTTCGTCACGCATGCGTTGCCGCACTTCGGTCGCTACGAAGATGCGATGAGCACGCGCAGCCCGCGGCTGTTTCACTCGCTGCTGTCGTTCGCGCTCAACGTCAAGCTGCTGCATCCGCGCGAGGTGATCGCGCGCGCGGAGGCGACGTTGCACGACGGGCATGCGCCGCTGGCATCGGTGGAGGGCTTCATCCGCCAGATCCTGGGCTGGCGCGAATACGTACGCGGCGTGTACTGGTCGCAGATGCCCGCCTATGCGCAGTCCAACCAGCTCGACCAGCATGCACCGCTACCGCACTGGTTCTGGGACGGGCAGATCGGCATGCGCTGCCTGGCCGATGCGATCGGCAATTCGCTGGCCAACGCGCACGCGCACCATATCCAGCGGCTGATGGTGATCGGCAATTTCGCGCTGCTGGCAGGGCTGGAGCCGCAGGCGCTGCATCGCTGGTACCTGGGGGTCTATGTCGATGCGTTCGAATGGGTGGAATTGCCCAATACGGTCGGCATGAGCCAGTTCGCCGACGGCGGCCTGCTCGGCAGCAAGCCGTACATCAGCGGCGCGGCCTATATCGACCGCATGAGCGATTACTGCGGGGGCTGCCGCTACCAGCGCAAGGCGCGGGTCGGCGCGCAGGCCTGCCCGTACAACGCGCTGTACTGGGATTTCCTGGCGCGGCAGCGCACGCTGCTGGGTGCCAACGAGCGCCTGGCGCTGCCGTACCGGCAGCTCGATGCCATGGCACCGGAGGTGCTTGACCAGGTGCAGGCGCAGGCCGCGCACTGGCGGGCGAATCTAGAGGTGCTCTGAGGCACGGCCGGCGGGCCGCGGCGGGGCCGAGACGGCGGCAAACGCGCGCCTGCCTGAATGCGCGATCTGACGCTGCAACGCGCATCTGCGACAATGCCGCGCTGCGCCAACCTGGCGCCTGGCCCGGGAGTCCCCTAACATGCTTCTGATCGGCGTTGCCGGTACCGAACTCAGCGCACAGGAACGCGACTGGCTGCAGCACGACGCGGTCGCCGGCGTGGTGCTGTTCACGCGCAACTTCGCCTCGCGCACGCAGGTGGCCGAGCTGTCTGCGTCCATCCGCGCGGCCGCACCGCGCCCGGTGCTGATCTGCGTGGACCAGGAGGGCGGGCGCGTACAGCGCTTTCGCGACGGCTACAGCGCGCTGGCGCCGCTGCAGAACTTCGGCGTGCAGTACGCGCAGGACCCCGAGGCCGCGCTCGCCGCTGCGCGCGCGCATGCGCAGCTGATGGCCAGCGAGGTGCGTGCCAGCGGCGTGGACCTGAGCTTCGCGCCGGTGGTGGATCTGGGCCGTGGCAACCGCGCCATCGGCGACCGTGCCTTCAGCGACGACCCGCAGGTCGTGGCCAGCTTCACCCGCGCTTATGTGCAGGCGCTGCACGGCGCCGGCATGGCCGCCACGCTCAAGCATTTCCCCGGCCACGGCACCGTGCTGGAAGACACCCACGTCGACCATGCCAGCGACCCGCGGCCGCTGGAGGTCCTGCTGGCCGAGGATCTGGTGCCGTTCGTGGCCGGCATCGAGGCCGGCGCCGATGCGGTGATGATGGCGCACGTGGTCTACCCGCAGATCGCCCCGGAACTGGCCGGCTATTCGCAGCGCTGGATCGAGCAGATCCTGCGCGGGCAACTGGGCTTCCGTGGCGTGGTGTTCTCCGACGACATCGGCATGGCCGCCTCGTTCAGCGCCGGCGGCGTGGCGGGCCGGGTGCATGCGCATCTGGATGCCGGCTGCGACGTGGTGCTGGTCTGCCACCCGGAACTGGTCGATGAATCGCTGCAGGCCGTGGCCGGCCGCAGCCTCAACACCGCAGCATTGATCGGCCTGATCGGCCGCGGCGCGCTGGGCTGGGATGGCCTGCTCGCCGGCTCCGACGCCGCATTTACCACTCCCCTTTCCGCCTCTTTCGGAACAACTGCCTGATGTCCACGCTCACCATTTCCCAGGCCCTGGCCCAAGCCGACCTGCTGGTCGACCGCCCCGCCATCGATGCGGCCGTCGCCAGCATCGCCGACGCGATTGCGCGCGATTATGCCGGCGAAGTGCCGGTGTACCTCACCATCATGCACGGCGCGCTGCCGTTCTCCGGCCAGCTGGCGCTGGAGCTGGGCGCACGCGGCCAGGACCTGCAGTTCGATTACCTGCACGCCACCCGGTATCGCGGCGAAACCACCGGCGGCGAGCTGGTGTGGAAGCACCGTCCGGCCACTGCGCTGTTCGGCCGCCGGGTGATCCTGGTCGACGACATCCTCGACGAGGGCTACACGCTGCAGGGCGTGCGCCAGTGGTGCCTGGAGCAGGGCGCCACCGACGTGCGCGTGGCGGTGCTGACCGTCAAGCGTCACGACCGCTGCGTGCCCGGCGTGGCCGCCGATTATGTCGGCGTGGAAGTGGCCGACCGTTACGTGTTCGGTTTCGGCATGGACGTCAACGAGCAGCTGCGCGGCATTCCCGCCATCTACGCGATGAAGCAGTAACTGCCGCAGCGTGCCCGCATTGCCGCGGGCAGCCCGGCGCGCACGCGTGCGCGCACCGTCATGTCTTTTTGTAGCAGAGGTTGCTTGTGTCCCCCAATTCCATCGCATTGGCCGTCATCGGCGGCACTGGCGTCTACAAGCTCGCCCAGCTGGACGAGGTGCAGACGCACGCTATCGAAACGCCGTATGGCGCGCCCTCCGGCCCGATCCACGTCGGCATGTTGCTGGGCCACCGCGTGGCGTTCCTGGCGCGCCATGGCGAAGGCCATTCGCTGCCGCCGCACAAGGTCAATTACCGCGCAAACATCGCTGCGCTGCAGCAAATTGGCGCTGCGCGCGTGCTGGCGCTCAACACCGTCGGCGGCATCACCGAGCAGTTCGGTCCGCGCGTGCTGGCCTGCCCGGATCAGCTGATCGATTACACCTGGGGCCGCGTGTCGACCTTCTGCGAAGAGCCGGGCAGCGAGGTGCAGCACGTGGATTTCGGTCATCCGTATTCGCCGATGTTCCGCAGCAAGGTCATCGCCGCGGCCAAGGTGACCGGCGTCACGATGGTTGCCGGCGGATGCTACGGAGCCACCCAGGGACCGCGGCTGGAAACGATTGCAGAGATCGCCCGCATGCGTCGCGACGGCTGCGATCTGGTCGGCATGACCGGCATGCCCGAAGCCGGTCTTGCACGCGAAAAAGGCCTGGAATATGCGTGTTTGGCGATCGTGGCGAACTGGGCGGCCGGCTGCGGCGACGCGCAGGAAATCACCATGGCGGAGGTGTTGGCCAACGTCGATGCCGCCTCGTCCGGATTGCCGGAGCTGATTGGCGAACTTGCACGCGGGTGATTGTCATCGGGGCATAAGCTTTGCATACTCGGCGCGTACGCATTGCCGTACACCACCCATTAATTATTGCAAAGGTCTCGCATCACCATGCCGAACGGTACCGTCAAGTGGTTCAACGACGCCAAGGGATTTGGCTTCATCTCACCGGAGGACGGCAGCGCCGATGTCTTCGCGCACTTCTCCGCGATCAACTCCAAGGGCTTCCGCAGCCTGCAGGAAGGCCAGCGCGTCAGTTATGACGTGACCCAGGGCCCCAAGGGTGCCCAGGCTTCGAACATCACGCCGGTCGAGTGATGTGACTCGATTGTGCGGTTGAAGAACCCCGCCACGGCGGGGTTTTTTTTGCACCGGTCCATGCGGGGTCGGTGAGCTTCAAAGAGCGAAGGACATGCAGCGAACATTGCGGATTGCGGTAGCGGGCTATGGCGCGGCAGGGCAGGCACTGGCCGCGCTGCTGGGCGCCGACGGGCATCGACTGGACGTGTTCGAACGCGCTGCCGCGCCCGGGCCGGTGGGCGCAGGGTTCCTGCTGCAGCCCAGCGGCCTGCAGGTGCTGTGGACGATGGGATTGCTGCCGCAGGCGCTTGCGCATGGCGCGCCGGTGCGCCGGCTGTATGGCGAAACGCCGTGCGGACGCGCGGTGATGGACATGCAGTATCGCGACCTGGATGCGCGGCTGATGGGCCTGGGGATGCAGCGCGGCGCCTTGTTCACGCTGTTGCGCGAGGCCTGGCCGGAGCACGCGCAACTGCATGTGGATACGCAGATCACCGCCATCGATCACGACGGCGTGCGCGTGCAGGACCAGCGTGGGCACTGGCATGGCCCGTATGATCTGATCATCGCCGCCGATGGTTCCGCATCGACCTTGCGCGCGCAGGCGCAGGGCACGCGGCTGGATCGGGTGTATCCGTGGGGGGCGTTGTGGTGTCTGCTGCCGCGCGAGGACTGGCCGTTTGTCGACGAGTTACGCCAGCGCTATATCGGCGCGCGCAAGATGATCGGCCTGCTGCCGGTGGGCACGCGCCCGGGCGACGACACCCCGCGGCTGAGTTTTTTCTGGAGCCTGCCGTGCAGCGATTTTTCCGCATGGGAACAGCGCGGCATTGCCGCATGGCGCGAGGAGATCGCGCAGATGTGGCCGCAGGCGCATGCGCGTCTGGACAGTGTGCAGGTGCATGGCGCACTGGCGCGTGCCAGTTACCGCGACGCGGTGGTCAAACGCTGGCATCGCGGCCGTTTCGTGCTGGCCGGCGATGCTGCGCATGCGATGAGTCCGCAGCTGGGGCAGGGCGTCAACATGGCGCTGCTGGACGCATTGGCGCTGCGCGATGCCTTGCGGGCCGGTGCCGATCTGGATGCGGCCTTGCAGCGCTACCAGCGCGAGCGCCAGGCGCATGTGGCGATCTACCACCGCTGGAGCCGTTGGCTGACGCCGTTGTTCCAGTCCGAACGCGATCTGTGGGCGCACGGGCGCGACCTGCTGCTGCACCCGATGGGGCGCGTGCCCGGCGGGCGCGGACACATGTTGCGCGTGCTCAGCGGCACCCAGCACGGCTGGTTCGGCAAACTGGCATTGGCGCCGGAGTTCGTGGAGGCCTTGTCGCAACCGGTGCCGCGTGTGGCCGTCGACAAGACCGGAGCGGCCGCATAGAGGCCGTCGCGGCCCACGCGCGGCCGCGCCCGCTAGCGCACCGGCAATGCCAGCGCATCGTCTTCCACGCAGGCAACCAGGCGTTCGCCTTCGACCAGCGTCGGCACGATGCCGGCGGTGAAATGCGAGAACGCCGGCAGGATGGTGACGCGCTCGCGCAACCAGAACGCCGGCCAGCGACGCGCCATGCCGGGCAGTGCGGCCAGCGGATGCAGATGCCCGCACAGCACGTGCCCGGTCGGATGCGGCAGCGGATCGTGGCGCAGCACGAAGGGGCCATCTTCCACCTGTTCGCCGGCCGGCTCGATATGCAGATCGGCGCCCGCCAAGGCGCGGTCGTGATTGCCGCGGATGGCGATCACGCGCAATGCGCAATGCCGCTCGCGCCATGCGCTCCAGCGGCGGTGCCAGGCTGCGCGCGGTGCGGGGCCATGCAGCAGGTCGCCGAGTATCCACAACGCGTCCACCGTGCGCTGCTCCAGCAGCGCATCCAGCCGCTCCAGATCGTGCGCGGTGCCGCCGGCCGGCATCCCGATGCCGGCGCGACGGAACACATCGGCCTTGCCCAGATGCAGGTCGGCGATCAACAAGGCGCGTTGTGCCGGACGATACAGTGCGCGTTCGCCGAGCAGTTCCACCGTTTCGCCGGCCAGCTGCAGCTGCACGCTATCGCCCATGTTTGCGCTCCAGTTGTTCGGCAGCACGCAACACGCGGGCCTTCCAGTCTTCGGTACTGAGTTGGCCGCGCACACGTTCGGCCCATAGCGGAAACGACAACGGGGTGAGGCTGCGCGGTTTGCACAGGCGCAGGTCGCGCCGCGCGCAATCTTCCAGTGCGTGCGCAAGCCGCGCCAGTTCGAGCTGGCCTTCGAACACTTCGCGCTCGGCCTGCGCGAGCAGCAGATGATCCGGATCGAAACGCTGCAACACGTCGTACAGCAATCCGCTGGAGGCCTGCAGCTGACGCAGGCTGCGTGGTGCACGGCCGGGCAACGATGGCGACAGCAAACCGGCCACGCGCGCAATCTCGCGGAACTGGCGGCGTGCCAGCTCGCCCAGGTTGAGGCTGTCGCGCAGATCGGCAAACAGGCCCTCCGGCGACAGCAAGGCCTGCAAGACGCCCGCATCGAGGTCCACGTCCTGCGCCGGCGACAGCACAAAGCCGTAATCGTTGGCAGCAAAACTGAAGGTATTGCGCTGGCGCCGGCCCCAGCGCGCCGCCAGCAACGCGGCCAGCCCTTCGTTGACCTGGCGGCCGGCGAACGGATACACGAACACGTGCCGGCCATCGCGCGCCTTGATGCTTTCCACCAGCAGATGGTCAGGGCCGGGCAACGAGGACAGTGACGATTGCAGGCGCAGCAACGGTGCCAGCGCCTGCATCTCCGGCGCGTCGCCGGGATCGGCGAACACCGCTTCGACCTCGCGGCCCAGGGCCGACGACAACGGCATGCGTCCGCCCATCCACTTGGGCACCACGCCGCTGCCGCCCTTGGCCACGCGCACATAGGCGGTCATGTCTTCCAGCCGCACCAGCTCCAGCAAACGGCCGGCAAATTGAAACCGGTCGCCACGGCGTAGACGGCCGACGAACTGTTCCTCCACCGCGCCCAGGCGCCCGCCGCGCAGGAACTGCACGCGCACGCTGCCGTCGCTGGTGATCGTGCCGATGGACAGGCGATGCCGCAGCGCCACGCGTCGATCGATGACGCGATACACGCCCTGTTCGTCGCGCACGACCTTGTGGAAATCCGGGTAATGCGCCAGCGCGCTGCCGCCTTGCACGATGAAGTCCAGCACCGCCTGCCAGGTGGCATGATCCAGTGCTGCAAACGCATCGGTGCCGCGCACCTGCTCGAACACTGCATCGGCCTGAAAGCCGCCACCCAGTGCCAGGGTCACGCAGTGCTGCGCCAACACATCCAGCGACAGCCGCGGCGGCGGCCGCGCTTCGATCTGGCCCTGCTCAATGGCGCGCCGCGCGGCGGCATACTCCACCAGCTCCAGCGCATGCGAGGGCACGCACACCACATGCCCGGACTCGCCCGGACGGTGGCGCGCGCGGCCGGCGCGCTGCAGCAGGCGCGCAATGCCTTTCGGGCTGCCGACCTGCAGCACCTGATCGACGGCGGGGAAATCCACGCCCAGGTCCAGGCTGGAGGTGGCGACCACGCAGCGCAGGCTGCCATCGCGCAAGCCGTGTTCGGCGGCCGCACGCAAGGACGGGTCCAGCGAGCCGTGATGCAGCGCGAGCGTGGCCAGGTCGTCCGGCCACACCGCACTCAAGGCCTGATGCCACAACTCGGCCTGCGCGCGCGTATTGGTGAACACCAGGCTGGTGCGCTGCTGCATGATCTTCTGCAGCACGCGCGCCAGCTGCGCCAGGCCCAGATGTCCGGCCCACGGAAAGCGTTCGCCGCTGTCGGGCAGCAGTGTCTCCAGGGTCATCGCGCGGGGTTTGACACCCGAGACCAGCGCAGCATCGGGAAGATGCGGCAGCAGCACGTCGCGTGCCTGCGCCAGGTTGCCCAGCGTCGCCGACAGGCCCCAGATGCGCAGCGCCGGCGCCCAGCCGCGCAGCCGCGCCAGGCACAGCTGCAGCAACACGCCGCGCTTGTTGCCGAGCAGCTCATGCCACTCGTCGACGATCACGCAGCGCAACGCCGACAACTGCGGCGCGGTGTCGGGGTAGGACAACAGCAAGGCCAGCGATTCGGGCGTGGTGACCAGCACATCGAGCTTGCCGCTGCGCGCCAGCCGCTTGTCGCGCGCGCTGGCGTCGCCGGTCCGCAGGCCCACCTGCCAATCCAGCCCCAAGGCCTCCACCGGCTCGCGCAGGGCGCGTGCGGTATCGGCGGCGAGTGCGCGCAGGGGCGTGATCCACAGCACCTGCAGCGTGCGTTGCTGTTGGCGCCGCGCGGCCGGCGCGGGCTTGCTCGCCGGCTTGCGTCCACGCGTGGACAAGGCTTCCAGCAGCGGCCCACCGAAGGCGGCCAGCGTCTTGCCGCTGCCGGTGGGCGTATGCAGCAAGCCGGACTCGCCGGCGAGATAGCGCTTCCACACATCGCGTTGAAACGGCAACGGCGCCCAGCCGCGCTGCGCGAACCAGGCGCGCCATTGCTGCAAGGGCGTACCGCGCGTCTGCTGCGCGGCACTCACCGTGCCAGCGCCTGCAGGCTGCTCAGGTGATCGGCTTCGCTCATCGGCTTGTCCTGCCGCCAGCGCAGGATGCGTGGGAAACGCACCGCAATGCCGGACTTGTGCCGCGCGCTGCGGTTGACCGCTTCGAATCCCAGCTCGAAGACATGATGCGCGGTGACCGCACGCACCGGGCCGAAGCGCTCGGTGGTGTTGGCGCGGATCCAGCGATCCAGCTGCAGGATCTCCTTGTCGTCCAGACCCGAGTAGGCCTTGGCGATCGGCACCAGCTGGCCCTCGTGCCATAGCCCGAAGGTGTAGTCGGTATACAGCGTGCTGCGGCGGCCGTGGCCGGCCTGCGCATACAGCAGCACCGCGTCGATGGTGAGCGGGTCGATCTTCCATTTCCACCAGTCGCCGCGGCGGCGGCCTGACTGGTAGACCGAGCTGGCGCGCTTGAGCATCAGCCCTTCCACACCGCGCTCGCGGGCATCCAGGCGCACCTGCGCCGCCGCCTGCCAGTCGCCGACCTGCACCAACGGCGAGGCGACAATGCGCGGGTCGGCGAGCGTGCCCAGCACCCCTTCCAGCAACGCGCGGCGCTCCTGCAAGGGACGTTCGCGCAAGTCCTCGCCGCCGAGCTCAAGCAGATCGTAGGCCACCACCCGCGCCGGCGCCGCCGCCAAGGTCTTTGGCCCGGGCTTGAGGCGCTGGATGCGCGTCTGCAATGCGGTGAACGGCATCGGCAAGGGCTGCTCCGGTTGCCAGGCCAGCAGCTCGCCGTCGATGACGGTGCCATCGGGCAACTGCAACGCGGCCTGTTCGATTTCCGGGAAGCGGCCATCCAGGCGTTCTTCGCCACGCGACCACAGCGCCGCTTCGCCCGCGCGTCGAATCAGCTGCAGGCGGATGCCGTCCCACTTCCATTCCAGCAACCAGTCATCGACCGCGCCCAGCGTTTCGACCTCGGCTTCGAGCGGCGATGCGAGAAAGAACGGGTAGGGCTGTTGACGATCGCCGGGCAGTTCTTCGGCAGTCAGCAGATTGGCCAGGTAGGTCGGATGCGGCCGCCAGCTGCCGAGCATGCGCTGCGCGATGCGTGCGATCTCGATTCCGGACATCTCCGCCAGCGCCTGCTGCACCAGGCGCTGCGACACGCCCACGCGCAAGGCGCCGGTCAGCAGCTTGTTGAACACCAGGCGCTCGTCGAAGGCCAGGCTGCGCCACGCCTGCACGATGCAGGCCTTGCGCACCTCGACATCTTGATTGGCGATTGGCAGCAACCGCTGCTCGATCCAGTCGGCCAACGGCAGATCGGCCGCTTCGGTGATCGGGTCGTCCAGCAACAAGGCCAAGGTCTCGGCCAGGTCGCCGACATGGTCGTAGCTGTCGGCCACCAGCCAGTCGGCGATGCCGGCAGCTTCGGTGATCCATTCGCGCAATTCGCCACTACTGGCAATGCGCATGCGCGTGCCGGCCACCTTGCCGCCGGCCAGCAGGTACAGCGCCCACGCCGCATCCAGCGGCGGTGCGCTGCTGAAGTAGGCGACCAAGGCCGCACGCTTGTCGAGCGTGCCGGTACTGCGATCCAAGGTGCGGTACAACGCGGCAAATCGCTTCACGCCGGGCCCTGCAGGTATGCGCGGTGGTCGGCAGCACGCAGTTCCAGTGCGCGGCGCGTAAATGCGCTCAGGCAGCGTGGACGCCGGTAGGGCCGCGGTGGCCCGATCACCGCGGCCGGCACGGCGCGATGTAGGCGAAATGCCAATGCGTGCCGGCGGAACGCGAGGGCGCCGGTCAGTCGCAGGCGTGGGCGCGCGCGCGCATAGCGGCGTGCAGGCAAGGGGTTCATTCCTCGGCTCCGAAATCGGTACGGAAGGCTTCGGCAGCGACGCCGCGTTCCAGCAGGTGCTGGATCAAGGCATCGGTGTTGCCGTGGGTGGCGATCACCCGCCGTGCGCCGGTGTCTTCGATGGTGCGCAGCAGGTCCGGCCAGTCGGCATGATCGGACACCACGAAGCCGCGGTCGTAATTGCGCCGACGGCGGTTGCCGCGAATACGCATCCAGCCCGACGCAAAACCTTGTTGCGCATGCCGGAAGCGACGGATCCAGGCACTGCCGGCCGCCGATGGCGGCGCCAATACCAGTTGCCCGGCATAGTCGGCGCCACGCGCGTGCTCGCTGACCGGTTGGGTGTCCAGCATCGGGATGCCGGCCTGGCGATACACCTCCACGCCCACGGCGATGGCGCCGTGCAGCAACGCCGGTTGCGTATCCCAGGCGCGCAATTCGGCCAGCACGCGTTGCGCCTTGCCCAAGGCATAGCAATACAGAATGGCGGCCTCGCCACGTTCGGCGCATTCGTGGCGCCAGGCGACGATGTCGGCCGCGACATCGGAAGTGTCCGGCCAGCGATACACCGGCAGCCCGAAGGTTGCCTCGGTGATGAAGGTGTCGCAGGGCACCACTTCGAACGGTTTGCAGGTGGGATCGTGCTGGCGCTTGTAGTCGCCCGAGGCAACCCAGACTTCGCCATCTACCTCGATGCGCACCTGCGCCGAGCCGAGCACATGCCCGGCCGGATGCAACGACACCCGCGCGCGTCCCAGGTCGAACGCTTCGCCGTCGGCATGCGTGTGATAGACCTGCTCGCCGAGGCGCCATTGCAGGATCGGCAGGCTCTCGTGCGTGCAGTGGTACTCGCCCATGCCGCTGCGTGCGTGGTCGCCGTGTCCGTGGGTGATCACCGCACGTGGCACCGGCCGCCAGGGATCGATATGGAAATCACCCTGCGGGCAATACAGGCCTTCGGGCCCGAGCACCACCAGATCACCAGATTGTTCGTTGCCGTTGCGCATGCGGCAACTCTGGCCAAGCCGGTGTGCAGATCCTGAGAATGGGAATGGCATGCATCGGCGCACCGATGCGGCAAGGCCTGCAGATCGCAATCGCTAATCGAGCCAGTGCACGATCAGTGCAAGGCCATCGAATCGATCAAGCGCCTGGCGGGGCGTGAGCTGGCCTTCAATGCGGCACGCACGCCGGCAGCTCGCGCCATTGCTCACCGGAACAATCAGTCAAGATTCGGAAATCGAACACCCACGCAAGCGCTAGCCCGCATCATCCACCTCGATTCCCGATTCCCGATTCCCGATTCCCCCAATCCCCAATCCCCAATCCCCAATCC
>NZ_QEZG01000030.1:0-51573 GCF_003993495.1 Xanthomonas sp. BRIP62418 | reverse complement strand
GCAACCGCAGCCCGAACATGTTCACCCTCATCGGGATTGGCGTTGCGGCCGCCTTTGGCTACAGCCTGGTCGCCACGCTGGCACCCGGCTTGTTCCCACCGTCGTTTACCGAACATGGGCGCGTCGGGGTGTACTACGAGGCGGCGGCGGTGATCGTTTCGCTGACCCTGCTCGGCCAGATGCTGGAACTGCGGGCGCGCTCGAAAACGTCCGCGGCGATCAAGGGCCTGCTTGGCCTGGCGCCGAAGGAAGCCCGGCGGGTCAACGCCGACGGCACCGAGGAAGACATCCCGCTGACCCACGTCCACGTCGGCGACCACCTGCGCGTGCGTCCCGGCGAGAAGGTGCCGGTGGATGGCGAAGTGGTGGAAGGCCGCTCCAGCGTCGACGAGTCGATGCTCACGGGTGAACCGATTCCGGTCGAGAAGACCGCAGGCGACCAGGTCATCGGCGCGACCCAGAACGGCACCGGCGCGCTGGTGATCCGCGCCGCCAAGGTGGGCTCCGACACCGTGCTGTCGCAGATCGTGCAGCTGGTCGCGCAGGCGCAGCGCTCCCGCGCGCCGATGCAGCGGATGGCCGATATCGCGGCCTACTGGTTCGTGCTCGCGGTGCTGGCGATCGCGGTGGCCACCTTCTTTATCTGGGGCTCCTTCGGTCCGGAGCCGGCCTGGACCTTTGCGGTGCTCAACGCGGTCTCGGTACTGATCATCGCCTGCCCCTGCGCGCTGGGCCTGGCGACGCCGATGTCGATCATGGTCGCCACGGGCAAGGCGGCGCAGGTGGGCGTGCTGTTCCGCGACGCCGAGGCCATCGAGCACATGCGCCGCATCGACACCCTGATCGTCGACAAGACCGGCACCCTCACCGAGGGGCGCCCCGCCTTCAAGGAAGTCGTGGCCTTCGAGGGCTTCGACGCCGACCGGGTCTTGCACCTGGCCGCCAGCCTGGACCAGGGCAGCGAGCACCCGCTGGCCGACGCCATCGTCGCCGAGGCTCGACGCCGGAACTTCGAGTTCGACCGCGTGGAGGACTTCGACTCGGTGACCGGCATGGGTGTGCGCGGGTCCGTGGCCGGCCATGCGCTTGCGCTGGGCAATACCGCGCTCATGGACGACCTGGGCGCCAATCCCGCTGCGCACGTCGACGTGGCCGAGCGGATGCGCCGCGAGGGCGCGAGCGCCATGTTCCTGGCCGTGGACGGGCGCCTGGCGGGGCTGGTCGCGGTTGCCGACCCGATCAAGGCGTCGGCCGCGGCGGCCATCAACGAGCTCCACGCCGCCGGGCTGCGCATCATCATGGCCACCGGCGACGGGCTCACCACCGCACGGGCCGTGGCCACCGAGCTGGGCCTGGACGAGGTGCATGGCGAAGTCCGCCCCGAGGACAAGGCCGAGCTGGTGCAGCGCCTCAAGCGCGAAGGCCGGCGGGTGGCGATGGCGGGCGACGGCATCAACGACGCCCCGGCGCTCGCCGCGGCCGACGTCGGCATCGCCATGGGCACGGGCACCGACGTCGCGATGTCCAGTGCCCAGATCACCCTGGTCAAGGGCGACCTGCGGGGCATCCTGCGCGCCCGGAAGATCTCCCAGGCCACCGTGGCCAACATGAAGCAGAACCTCACCTTCGCGTTCCTCTACAACGCGCTGGGGGTGCCGGTCGCGGCCGGGGTGCTCTACCCCGCATTCGGGATCTTGCTGAGCCCGATGGTCGCGGCGCTTGCGATGAGCTTGAGCTCGGTGTCGGTGGTGGCCAACGCCCTTCGCCTTGCCAAGTCGGCCGCCGTATCGTCCTCGCCGACCACATCTGTGCCGCGCCAGCCCCTGGGCCTGGCCAAGGATTGACTTGGATCAATTGCATCGGTTCCAGTAAGAGGTAAGCTCACGCCATGGTCCGCATCCGCCATCGGAACTTGTTCCAGCGCACCGCCCTCCTCGCGATGGTGGCCCTGCTCTGGTCCCAGTTCGCGCTCGCAGGCCATGGCGATTGCCTGGATCTCCCAGTCACGCCGGCGGCGTTTGTCGCTGCCGCCACCGACACCCGACACGACCATGGCCACGGCTGCGATGCCGAGCTCCCCTCAGCGAGCAAGGCAGTGTGCGACGCGCACTGCACCGAGGGTGACATCTCGGCGGACAGTGGGCGCATCCCTTCGATTCCGCCGCTGCTGGCCGAAGCCTGGTTCTCCTGGCTTGCGATCGCCGCGATTGCGGATGCTGCGCCAGGTGTCACGGCTACATGGGTGGATTCGCCGCCCAGACCCGCCTGGCACCGACCTACCGCCCATCCAGCGGCACTCCTGCTGATCTGATGCCTGGACGCTGACTGCTCCGCACGTCTGTGCGGCGCAGTCCTGTGCGTTCGCGCCGTGGCTGCGTCACGGCATGTGTTCCTGCCCTCGTCCGAGCGACCTGCGTCGCGTCGGCCCAAGGACACTGATATGGCATCCCCGTTCGACCGACTGCCGGCCAGGCGCCTGCACCCTCGCCCTCTGTCCCGCCGTCTGCCACCGCTCCGGCACCTTCTTGCCGGCGTGCTTGCCGGCGCCTTGTGGGCCCTGGCGCTGCCGGTGACCGCCACCGAACCCGTCCCGGGGCAGCCTTGGCATCCAGCTTTTCCACCGCGCTCTGGGTCATGCCCTCCACCGGTGCCTTGCTGACCCGAAGCCTCGAGTCGATCCGCGCCTGGGTTCTGGAACACAACCCGGAATTGCGGGCCATGGACTTCGAGGCCCAGGCCGCCGAAGCACGGATCCAGCCAGCGGGCGCCCTACCCGACCCGACGGCTTCCCTTGGATTCCGCGGCCTCGATCCGGACAAGCCCTGGCGCTCCGCCGGTGCCGAGCGCGAGGTCAACTACGCGCTGCGCCAGCGCCTCCCGCTTTGGGGCAAGCGCGCCCTGGCGCGGACCGCGGCCAGCCAGGACGCGGTCGCGGTCGGACTCGATCGCCTCACCACTGCGCGCGACTTGCTGGCCGACGCCGAGGCGGCCTACGCACGCTACTGGCATGCCGACCAGGCCGTGGCCGTGCTTGATCGCCGCATCGCCCTGCTCCGCCAGGTGGAAGAGATGGCCGGCGTGCGCTACGCCCTGGGTCGCGCGGCGCAGCAGGATGCCATCCGCGCCCAGGTCGAGCAGACCAGCCTCCAGCGCGAGCGGATCGAACGCCTCGCGACCAAGCAGGAGGCGGCCGCCACCTTGAACGCGGTGCTGGGGCGCCGGTCCGATGCACCGCTGGCGACTCCCGACGAGGCGCCGCGCCTCGCCGTCCACAGCGCCTCGCTTGCCGAGGCACTGGATGACGCCGATGCGCATCCCGCGGTGCGCTCGCAGCAGGCTCGCGCCGAGGCGGCGCGCACGAACGTGGTACTGCAGCGTCGCAACCGCTTTCCCGACATCACCCTGGGCGTGGGTGCGATGCAGTTCGGCAACGGCATCGAGAGCACCGAGCTGATGTTCGAGGTCGAGATCCCGTTCCAGCAGCGTGCCCGCCGCGAGCGCGAGCGCGAATCGCGCCTGCTCGAAGACGCAGCGCTTGCCCGCAGGGACGCCACGCTGCGGGCCGTCGAGGAACGCGGCGCTTCCGCCTGGTCGCAGTGGACCAACGCGCGCGAGCGTCGCGGACTGATCGAGAACACGCTGCTGCCGCAGGCCGACGCCACCTGGCAGTCCGCCCTGGCCAGCTACCAGGTCGGTGAAGTCGACTTCGGGACGCTGCTGGAAGCACTCAATGAATGGCAGGGCGCCGACCTCGCACGGGTCGATGCACTGCGTGACGAACTGTTGGGCGCCGCCGCCGTGCGCGCCATCGAAGGAGAGATCCGATGACCCTCGTCCAGACCCTGTCGCTCGCCATCGGCGTTGCACTCGCCGCCCTCGCCGTCGGCTGGATTGCCGGCCGCGCCACGAACGACTCCCCGACCGCGGGCACGTCGATCGACGGCCCGGCCGCAGAACGCAAGGTGCTCTATTACCGCAATCCCATGGGCTTGGCGGACACGTCGCCGGTGCCGAAGAAGGATTCGATGGGTATGGACTACGTCCCGGTCTATGCCGACGACGCACCGCCGGCGGCACCGGGCACGGTGGTGCTGCCGCCGGACAAGGTGCAGGCGCTGGGCGTGCGCACCGAAGCGGTCAAGCGCGGAGCCCTGTCCGCTACCGTGCGCACCAGCGGCACGGTCGAGGTCGACGAGACCCGGCAGTACGCGATCGCCCCGCGCTTCGAAGGCTGGGTGGAGCGGCTGTACGCGAACCAGACCGGCATGCGGGTCAGCGCCGGGCAGCCGCTGCTCTCCGTCTACAGCCCGCAGCTGGCCGCGGCGCAGCAGGAATACCGGCTGGCCGACGAGACCGCCCGCAGGCTGGCCGGGTCCGATCCCGCGAGCGCGGCGTCGATGGTCCGCCTGCGCGATGCCGCCCGCACCCGCCTGCGCAACTGGGAAATCAGTGACGCGCAGATGGGCAAGACGGGCCTGGTGCTCACCGCGCCCGCGGACGCGGTCGTGATCGAGAAGCCGGTGGTCCAGGGCGCGCGTTTCGAGCCCGGCGAAACCATCCTGCGCCTGGCGGACCTGTCGAAGGTGTGGGTGATCGCCAAGGTGCCGGCGGCGCAGGCCGCGGGTATCCAGCCCGGCCAAACGGCCCGCTTTGAAACCGTGGCCCTGCCGGGCCAGGTGGCCGAGGGCGAGGTCACCTTCGTGCAGCCCGTCATCGATGCGATGACGCGCACCGTGGATGTGCGCATCGCCCTGCCCAACCCCGCTGGCGACCTGCGGCCCGGGCTGTATGGGACGGTGGTGCTGGAGGAGCCGGGGGCTGGACCGGTCCTGACCGTTCCGCGCTCGGCCGTGCTCGACAGCGGCACGCGCCAGGTGGTGCTGGTCGAGACCGGCCCTGGCCGCTTCGCACCGCGCGATGTCAGCCTGGGGCGGCGCGGCGGCGATCGCATCGAGATCCTCGACGGCCTGACCGAGGGCGAGCAGGTCGTGGTCTCCGCCAACTTCCTGATCGACGCCGAAAGCAACCTGCAGTCGGCACTCCAGGGTCTTGAGGGTCACACAGGACACGGCGCGCCTTCGGGCACCGCTGAGGATCCACACGCCGGGCACGGCGAGGACGCCGCCGACCCGCACGCAGGTCATGGTGACGAGGCCTCTGATCCGCACGCCGGTCATTCCATGCCGGCTACCCCGGAAGAGACTCCGCCCGCCCCCACCGGCCACGAGGGGCACTGACATGCTTGGCCGTCTCGTTGAATGGTCGGTGCGCAACGTCTTCCTGGTGCTGCTGATGGCGCTGGCGATTGTCGCCGGTGGCATCTACGCACTGATGAACACGCCGCTGGACGCACAACCGGATCTGTCGGACGTGCAGGTGATCGTGTTCACGGAGTACCCGGGGCAGGCGCCCCAGGTGGTCGAGGACCAGGTCACCTATCCGCTGACCAGCGCCCTGCTCGCGACGCCGAAGTCGAAGGACGTCCGCGGCTTCTCGTTCTTCGGCGCCTCCTTCATCTACGTCATCTTCGAAGAAGGCACGGACCTGTACTGGGCGCGCTCGCGCGTGCTCGAGAACCTCAACGTCGCGTCGAAAAACCTGCCGGCTGGCGTGGCACCGGCACTGGGACCCGACGCGTCCGGCGTGGGCTGGGTCTACCAGTACGTGCTGCAGAGCGACCGCCACTCGCTGGACGAGCTGCGCGCGATGCAGGACTGGTACCTGCGTTACCAGCTCACCACCGCGCCCGGCGTGGCCGAGGTCGCCAGCGTCGGCGGCTTCGTGCGCCAGTACTCGATCACCGTCGATCCGGTCCGGCTGCGCGAGTTCGACATCCCGATTTCACGCGTGTCCGAGGTGATCGCCGAGAGCAACCGCGACGTCGGCGGCCGCGTGATCGAGATGGCCGAGACCGAGTACATGGTGCGGGGCCGCGGCTACCTGCGCGGTATCGAGGATATCGAGAGCCTGGTTCTGCGCGCCGAAGGGGGCGCACCGGTGCTGATCGGCGACGTCGCCCGGGTCGAACTGGTACCCGATGAGCGCCGTGGCATCGTCGACCTGGACGGCGAAGGCGACGTTGTGGGCGGGATCGTCATTGCGCGCTTCGGCGAAAACGCCCTGGCCGTGATCGGGGGGGTGAAGGACAAGATCGCCCAGCTTGCGAGTGGACTCCCCGAGGGCGTCAGCGTCCAGGCGGTCTACGACCGCTCCGATCTCATCGTGCGCGCGATCAAGACGCTACGCACGACGCTGCTCGAGGAGAGCCTGATCGTCGCACTGGTGTGCCTGGTATTCCTGTTCCATGCGCGCAGCGCGCTGGTCGCGATCGTCATGCTGCCCGTCGGCGTGCTGATCGCGGTGATCGCGATGCGCATGCTGGGCATGAACTCCAACATCATGAGCCTGGGCGGCATCGCGATCTCGATTGGCGTGATGGTCGACGCGGCGATCGTGATGATCGAGAACGCGCACAAGCACATCGAGCGCTCCGACGGCTCCCGCAGCCGGACCCAGCTGATCATCGATGCCTGTCGCGAGGTCGGGCCGGCGCTGTTCTTCAGCCTGATGATCATCACCGTCTCGTTCCTGCCCGTGTTCGCCCTGGAGGCTCAGGAAGGTCGCCTGTTCAAGCCGCTGGCCTTCACCAAGACCTTCGCGATGGCCGGTGGCGCGCTGTTGTCGATCACGCTGGTACCGGTACTCATGCTGCTGTTCGTGCGCGGCAAGATCGTGCCCGAGCACAAGAATCCGGTGAACCGGTTCCTGGTTGCGGCCTATCGGCCGGTGATCAACGTCGTTCTGCGGCATCGCATGGCCACAATCATGTTTGCGTTGGCCGCCCTGTTTGCAAGCCTGTGGCCTGCATCGCGGCTGGGCAGCGAGTTCATGCCAACCCTCAACGAAGGCACGCTGCTGTACATGCCCGCGTCGCTTCCGGGCATGTCGGTGACCAAGGCCTCGGAGCTGCTGCAGCAGCAGGACCGGATCATCAAGGGCTTCCCGGAAGTGGAGTCGGTGTTCGGCAAGGCGGGCCGTGCCCTGACGGCCACCGATCCCGCACCGCTGGAGATGTTCGAGACCGTCATCAACCTCAAGCCCGAGGACGAATGGCGGGACGGCATGACCACCGACAAGCTCATCGCCGAGATGGACGCGGCGCTGAAGTTCCCGGGCGTCGCCAACTCCTGGACGATGCCGATCAAGGCGCGCACCGACATGCTGGCCACCGGCATCCGCACGCCCGTGGGCATCAAACTCTTCGGCACGGACCTTGAGCAACTCGACGCGCTGGCCACCGAGATCGAAGCCGTGGTGCGCGAAGTGCCGGGCACGACCAGCGCGTTCGCCGAACGCCTGACCGGCGCCTACTACCTCGACATCACCCCCGACCTTGGCAGCCTGGCCCAGTACGGCGTCACCCTGGGCGAGGTGCAGAACGTGGTGGCCGCCGCGCTGGGCGGCGAGATCGTCACCACCATCCTCCAGGGCCGCGAACGCTTCAGCGCGATCGTGCGCTATCCCCGCGAACTCCGCGACGATCCGCACCGGATAGGCAGCCAAGTCCTTGTGCCGGTGCCCGGCGGCGCCCAGGTGCCGCTGGGCGAACTGGCGCGGATTGAGGTCAGGAAGGGTGCGCCGAGCATCCGCACCGAGAACGCGATGCTGGCGGCGTACATCTACGTCGACACCCGAGAGAGCGATCTCGGCCGCTACGTGAAGGCTGCGCAGGAAGCGGTCACCGAGCAGGTGCAGTTCCCGCCTGGCTACTACGTGACCTGGAGTGGACAGTACGAATACATGCAACGTGCCGCGGAGAAGATGCGTGTCGTCGTTCCGGTGACGCTGGCGCTGATTTTCCTGCTGCTGTACCTCAACTTCCGCCGTGTCACCGAGTCGCTGATCGTGATGCTGTCGGTGCCCTTCGCACTGGTCGGTGGCATCTGGCTGATGTGGATGCTCGACTACAACACCAGCGTCGCGGTGATCGTGGGCTTCATCGCGCTGGCCGGCGTCGCCGCGGAAACCGGCGTGGTGATGCTGATCTACCTCGACCACGCACTTGAAGCGCGTGCCGCGCAGAGGCAGGCCGAAGGCCGGGCACTGGATTCACGGGACCTGCGCGAGGCCATCATCGAAGGCGCGGTCGACCGCGTGCGCCCGAAGATGATGACCGTGGTCGCGATCATGGCGGGCCTGCTGCCCATCATGTGGAGCAGCGGTACTGGCTCGGAAGTCATGCGCCGAATCGCTGCGCCGATGGTAGGTGGCATGGTGTCTTCGACCATCCTCACCCTGGTCGTGATCCCGGCGCTGTACTCGCTGATCAAGCAGCGGCAGCTGGCCAGGAAGCCGCACCCCTCCTCCGCACTACCCAAGGAGAAGTAGTGATGGGGCCGTTCAACGCAGGCAGGGACCGACGGCTCATGCAACTGTGGCCGCGAACATCCGTCCGTCCACGGCCAATTCGCGCGTTACTGGCTTCGCCCACCGCAAGGCCGGTTGACCTGTGTGCGAGACACAGGTCTAGCCTGATCAACACCTCGCCGGGAGCAAGCCGATGACGACCAAGGAAGAAGTGACGCTGCCGCTGATGACGGTCCGCCAGCTGGCACGGCAGGGCGATGTCACGGTGCATGTGGTGCGCAACTACCTGCGGCGCGGTCTGTTGCAAGCGGCCACGCATACCGAGGGCGGCTACCAGTTGTTCTCCACCTCGGAGCTCCTTCGCCTGCACTTCATTCGCACGGCGCAACACCTTGGCTTCACGCTGGGGGAAATCGAGGAAATCATCCACCACAGCCTGCTGCGACATAGTCCCTGTCCGCTTGTGCGGGACATCATTCGGCGCAGGCTCGACGACACCCGCCAACAACTGGACAGGCTGCTCGCCATGCACGGACGAATGGAGCGTGCCATCCACGCCTGGGCGGAGCTTCCGGACTCCATTCCGACTGGCGATGACGTCTGCGCATTGATCGAATCTGTTGCCGCTGCTGAAGGCGGCGGGTTCGTCAAGTCCACCCCCCGGCGACTTCTTGGACGCCGCCCCACAGAGGAGAATTTGCCATGACAGCCTCCAGTCCTGCCCCCTCAGGCTCCCGACGCTGGGTCTTCTGGATCTTCCTGGCGCTGGCCGTGTTCTATCTCGCCGTCGAGCACCGCGCCCACCTTGGGGGGACGCTTCGCTGGTTGCCCCTGGCCATCCTGCTGCTATGTCCCTTGATGCATGTGTTCATGCACAAGGGGCATGGCGGTCATGGAGGTTCCGGAAGTCATGGGCGCGACGGCAATGCCGACGACACACCCCATGGCCAGCATGAGAGCCGTAGCAAGCGGGCACTGAACGACGAAACGTCCGACACCTCGAACGGAGGGCACTGACATGCAGGCACCCGACTCCGGCTACGGTCTTTGGCTCCTCGCCGCCATCAACGCCGCGTTCTTCATCTTCTTCGCCTGGAGCTTCTACAAACCGCTGACCCGTTGGGACTGGCGTGGGTTCGGTATGTTCTCCGCCTTCGTCGTGGCCCTGTTCGCGGAAATGTATGGCTTCCCGCTGACGCTGTACGTCCTGGGCGGCTGGCTCAGCGCCAACTATCCGCAGGTGGACTGGCTGAGCCATGACGCGGGCCATCTGCTCGAGATGTGGTTCGGCTGGCGCGCCAACCCGCATTTCGGCCCATTCCACATCGCAAGCTTCGTCCTGATCGGCGGCGGCTTCTGGCTGCTGTCGGCCGCCTGGCCGGTGCTGTATCGGGCACAGCGTGAAGGCCGGCTCGCCCGCGAGGGCGTGTATGCGCGCATGCGTCACCCGCAGTACGTCGCCTTCCTGCTCGTGCTGACCGGTTTCCTGCTGCAGTGGCCCACGCTGCTCACGCTCGCCAGCTATCCAGTGCTCGTGTGGGCCTATGCCCGCCTGGCGCGTCGTGAGGAAAAAGACTGCTTGAGCCGCTTCGGCGACGACTACGTCCGCTACATGCAGGAAGTGCCGGCCTTCATCCCGCGACGCCGGCGCGGCCCCGCTCCATCCCAAGGAGAAACCCGATGACGCACGTCCACAAACCCACTGTGCGCACGCGCACCTGGCCCATCGGCGACATGGTGAGTGCCGGCTGCGCGCGCACGCTGGAGAAGGCCGTGGCCGCGCTGCCTGGAGTCAACGCCACCAGCGCGAATTTCGCTACCGCGACCCTGCAGGTGTCCTACGACCCGGCCCGCCTGTCGGCGGGCGCGGTCGCCACCGCGATCCGCGACTGCGGCTTCCAATGCAACGCGCCGATGCCCGATGCCGACCCCGCCGCAGGCGCGCACGCCCATGCTGCGCATGCCGGGCACGGACAGGAATTGGCCGCAGAGCGCCCCGCTGACGCCCACGCCGGCCACGGCGATGACGCCACGGATGCCGGGGGCCACGACGCCCATGCGGGCATGAACCACGGCAGCGATCTGCACGCCGCGGCGCGCGACATGGGCCGCCGCTTCCTGGTCGCCCTCGCCTTCGCGATCCCGGTATTCGTGTGGTCGCCCATGGGCGGGCTGATAGAGCCGCCGCCGGTGCCGTTCGGACTGCGCGAGAACGTCTGGTTGTTCCTGCTGGCGACCGGCGCCGTGCTGTATCCGGGCTGGCCATTCTTCAGCGCCGCGATCCGGTCCCTGCGACGGGGTGTGCTGGACATGGCGGTCCTGGTGCTCCTGAGCGTGGGCACAGGTTACGGTTTCAGCATCGCGTCGACGTTCTTCTTCGACGGGCCGAACTTCTACGAGGCCTCGGCCGTCCTGCTGACCTTCGTCCTGCTTGGCCACTGGCTCGAGATGCGGGCTCGCGCCGGCGCCTCGGACGCCATGAAAGCGCTGCTGAAGCTGTCCCCACCCCGCGCGGTCGTCCGGCGCGAGGGGCAGGAGCTCGACATTCCCACCGCTGAAGTGCTGGTCGGCGAGACCGTGATCGTGCGGCCCGGGGCGAAGATCCCGGTCGATGGCATCGTGACGGAAGGCAGCTCTCAGGTCGACGAATCCATGCTGACCGGCGAGTCGATGCCGGTGCGCAAGGATCCCGGAGAGTCCGTCGTCGGCGGATCGATCAACAAGAGCGGCGCATTCGCCTACACCGCCACCAAGATCGGCAGCGACACGGCACTGGCGCAGATCATCAAGCTGGTCCAGACCGCGCAGAACTCCAAGGCGCCCGCGCAGCTGCTCGCCGACCGCGCCTCGCAATGGCTGGTGCTGGCTGCGATCGTGATCGGGCTGCTGACCTTCGCGGTCTGGTTCTGGTGGCTGGGACAGCCGCTGCTGTTCGCGCTCACGCTGACGATCACCGTCTTCGTCATCGCCTGCCCCGATGCACTCGGTTTGGCCACGCCGATGGCGATCATGATCGGCACTGGCCTGGGGGCACGACACGGCATCCTCTTCAAGCATGCCGAATCGATTGAGAAGAGCGCACGCCTGGACGTGGTGATCTTCGACAAGACCGGCACCCTGACGGTCGGCGCCCCCGAGGTGGTCGACATGGCGGTCGCGCCGGGCTGGACGCAGGAGCGGTTGCTGGCCGCGGCCGCCGCGGTCGAGGCGCACTCCGAGCACCCGCTGGCGCAGGCCATCCTGAAGCGTGCCGGTCCGGTAGCCGAGCGCGCTACCGCGTTCACCAACATCGATGGCCAGGGCGCTACCGGCGTGGTTGACGGGGTGCAGGTGGTGCTGGGCAACCGGATCCTGATGGTCGAGCACGGCATCGACCTCTCGGTATTGGAAGCGGAGGCTGCGCGCCTCACCGGTGCCGGTCGCACGGTGATCTATGCCGGGGTGGGTGACCGGCTCGCAGGCTTCTTCGCGATTGCCGACGCGATCCGGGAGACCTCGCGCGCGGCCATCGACGAATTGCACCGGCGCAACATCAAGGTGGCGATGATCACCGGCGACAACCGCCCCACGGCCGAGCGCGTGGCACAGGACCTGGGAATCGACATCGTGCTGGCCGACGTGCTGCCGGGCGGCAAGGCCGATGAGGTCATCAAGCTGCAGTCGCAGGGCCTCAAGGTCGGCATGGTGGGCGACGGCATCAACGACGCACCGGCGCTCACCCAAGCCGACGTTGGGTTCGCGATCGGCGCCGGCACCGACGTCGCCATCGAGAGTGCCGACATCGTGCTCATGCACAGCGACCCTTATGACGTCGTTCGCGCGACCACCATCGCCCACGCCACTCTGCGCAAGATGCATCAGAATCTGGGCTGGGCCGTGGGCTACAACGTGCTGGCCTTTCCGCTGGCGGCCGGTGTGCTCTATCCGTTCGTGCTGTCGCCAGAAATCGCCGCGCTGTCGATGTCGGGCAGTTCGGTGATCGTCGCCCTCAACGCGTTGCTGCTCAAACGCCTTCCACTGGCGGATGCCGCCACCCCTCGCAGCCCATCTAAGGAGTCCACACCATGAATACGGTCACACACGTCGCCCATTCCAGACCCCGAGGTACCAATCGCAGCCATTGGGTCGCCGCACTGGCCCTCGCGCTCGCGTTCGCATTGCCGGGGGTCGTCTCCGCGAACGAGGGTGGGTTCCGCCACAACGTGTTGATGCGCGGCCAGGTGCTGGAAAAGCAGGACGGAACGCTTGTGGTCTGTGTCGGGCAGGCCGACGGTGCCCAGGTCGGGCAGGTGCTGGACGTGATCCGGCACAAGCGCCGTATCCGGCATTCGCGGGGCCGGCGGTCCACGCTACCGCCGCGAGAACGTTGGCCAAGTGCGCATCGTCGAACTGTTCGACAGCCACTACGCGGAGGCTGAAGTGATCTCCGGGAGCCCCAAGGTCAACGACACAGTGGAGCTGATCCGCCCCTGACAGGCGCGCGGGCGATGCAGATGCGCCTCGGCCCTCGCCATGCCCTCCGCAATCACTTCCCTTCCAGGACAGGAGCCACACCATGACAGCGTCTTCCAACCCCACCCTGCAATTCCTCGGTGCCGCGGGCACCGTGACCGGCTCGCGCTACCTGGTCGAGGCCAACGGTCAGCGCGTGCTCGTGGACTGCGGCCTGTTCCAGGGCTACAAGCAATTGCGCGAGCGCAACTGGGCTCCGTTTCCCGTCGAGGCGTCATCAATCGACGCGGTGGTCCTGACCCACGCCCACCTGGACCATTCGGGCTACTTGCCCGCACTGGTCAAACAAGGGTTCCGCGGCCGGATCCACTGCACCCATGGCAGCGTGGCCCTGTGCGGCCTGCTGCTTCCCGACAGCGGACACCTGCTCGAAGAGGAGGCCAAGTACGCGGCCCGCAAGGGGTACTCCAAGCACAAGGAACCACGGCCGCTTTATACCGAGGATGACGCCCGCCGCAGCCTGAAGCAGCTCAAGGGGCATGACTATGGTCGCGACATCGAGGTCGCATCAGGCGTCACGATCCGCTTCCATCCTGCCGGCCACATCCTGGGCGCTGCCCATGTCAGCCTTGACGTCCAGGGCCAGCGCCTGCACTTCAGTGGCGACCTGGGACGGCAGCAGGAGTCGCTGATGAATCCGCCGACGCCCCTGCCCGCCTGTGACGTCCTGGTCTGCGAATCCACATATGGCAATCGGGAACACATTCCGATCGACCAAGAAGCCGAGCTGGCACCGATCATCCGCCGCGTTGCCGCCCGCGGGGGCGTGATCGTCATTCCCGCCTTTGCCATCGGCCGCGCCCAGGCGCTCATGCTGCATATCGCCCGGCTGCGTGAGCGCAAGGACATCCCTCGCGTGCCGGTCTACCTCAACAGCCCGATGGCGATCAACGCGACCCGGCACTACCACGACCACCACTCCGAGCACCACGTGTCCGACGAGGACTGCCAGCGGATGTTCGACGTGGCCACCTTCGTCAACACTGTAGAAGAGTCGAAGGCACTCAACCGCCAGCGCGGGCCGATGATCATCATCTCGGCCAGCGGCATGATCACCGGCGGGCGCGTGCTGCACCACATCGAGGCGTTCGGCCCCGATGACCGCAACGCGATCCTGCTCGCGGGCTACCAGGCCGGAGGAACACGCGGTGCCGCGCTGGCGGCAGGCAAGCGCACGTTGCGCATGTTCGGCCGCGAGGTCCCCATCCGCGCCGAGGTGGTGCAGCTGGAGGGCTTCTCCGGCCACGCCGACGCCGGGGAGCTGCTGGACTGGATGCGCACCGCGCCGTCCGCGCCGCGCATGGTCTACCTCACCCACGGCGAGCCCGACGCTGCAGACACGCTGCGCGGGCGCGTGCAGCGTGAACTGGGCTGGCGTGCGCGCGTGCCGGGGCACCTGGAGCAAGTCGGATTGGAGGATGCGAGATGACCACGCAGGCCCCGGGCCACACCCGCCTGCGCGTCACCCGTGCCGGCATCGACACCTACCAGCAGCCGGTGGTCTATATGCACCGCGACTGCGAGGTCTGTCGCTCGGAAGGCTTTGCCGCGATGACGCGCGTCAGGCTGGACGTGGACGCCCGCACGCTGGTGGCGACGCTGAACGTGGTCATCGACGATCGGCTCGGCCTGGACGAGGTGGCGTTGTCGGAGGCCGCGTGGACGCTCCTCGATCCCGCGCCCGACGCCCTCGCCGGCGTCAGGCACGCGGAACCCGCGGCGTCGGCGGGCGCGCTCCGTGCCAAGGTGTTCGGCGCCCGGTTGGACGACGCGCAGTACTTCGCCCTGGTGCAGGACGTGATGGAAAGCAGGTTGTCGGACCTGGAGCTTGCAGCTTTCGTCACTGCCAGCGCGGGTGACCGCCTGGACCATGCGGAGACGACCGCGCTGACGCGAGCCATGATCTCCGTGGGCCAGCGCCTGGACTGGGGCGAAGGGCCGGTGCTGGACAAACACTGCGTAGGTGGCCTGCCGGGCAATCGCACCACCCCGATCGTGGTGGCCATCGTGGCTGCGCTGGGCTACCGCATCCCGAAGACCTCGTCGCGCGCGATCACGTCGCCCGCGGGCACCGCCGACACCATGGAAGTGATGGCGCCGGTGGCGCTCGACCTGGCGGCGATGCGCCGGGTGGTGGAGCGCGAGGGCGGCTGCATCGTGTGGGGTGGCAACGTGCGCCTGAGCCCGGCCGACGACATCCTGATCCGGGTCCAGCGCCCGCTGGATTTCGACAGCGACGGCCAACTGGTCGCCAGCGTGCTGTCGAAGAAGATAGCCGCGGGCTCCACCCACGTCCTGATCGACATGCCGGTGGGTCCGACGGCCAAGGTGCGAGGTGAGGCCGCGGCCCACAGCCTCGGCACGCGGCTTGCCCACACCGCGGGCGCGCTGGGATTGCAGTTGGGCATCCATCGCTCCGACGGCACCCAGCCGGTGGGTCGGGGAATCGGCCCGGCGCTCGAGGCGCACGACGTGCTCAAGGTGCTGCGCAACGCGGCCGATGCACCCGCCGACCTTCGCGAACGCGCACTTGCGCTGTCCGCGGCGCTGCTGGACATGGCAGCGGGCAGCAACGCCGGCACCGGACTGGAGCGCGCGCGCGGCGTGCTGGATTCCGGGGCGGCGCTGGCCAAGTTCCTGGCGATCTGCGAGGCCCAGGGAGGCTTCCGCGAACCGCCACGGGCGGCGTTCACCGCCGACGTCCCGGCGCCTGCATCGGGCCGCATCGCGGCGATCGACAACCGCAGGCTGGCCAAACTGGCCAAGCTGGCCGGCGCCCCGACATCCCCCACCGCCGGCCTCGAAACCGGTCTGCGGATCGGCGATACGGTCGAGCGCGGACAGCCCATGATGACCCTGCATGCGGAGTCGCCGGGAGAACTGGCCTACGCCCTGGAGCACGCCGCGACGCTGCAACCCTTTGTGCTTGGAGAGGTTCCATGACCCGTGTGCTGATGCCCTTCCCGGCCGATGCAGTGTTGGCCGGCAACATCAACCAGCCCCTGCAGGCGCGCATTGCACCCGTGGCTTGGCGGCACTTCCCAGATGGCGAGTCGCTGGTCACCCTGGACGACGCACTGGCCGGAGCCGATGTGGCGCTCCTGGCCAGCCTGCGCAACGCCGATGCCACGGCCCTCCCGTTGCGCTTCGCCGCCCGGACCGCGCGCGAGTTCGGGGCTCGTTCGGTCGGCCTCATCGCACCCTACCTGGGGTATATGCGCCAGGACACCCGCTTCCATCGCGGCGAGGCGGTCAGTACACCGCTGTTTGCGCAATTCCTCGAAGAGGCTTTCGACTGGCTGGTGACCGTGGACCCGCACCTGCACCGCGTCGAGCGCCTGCAGTCGCTCTACCGCATTCCGACGGTCCACGTATCGGCGACGCCGGCCGTGGCCCGCTGGATCGCTGAGACCGTCCCCGACGCTGTGCTGATCGGCCCTGACAGCGAGAGCGAGCAGTGGGTAGCGGACATCGCCGCCCTGTCCGGCATGCCCTACCAGGTGCTGGCCAAGGAGCGGCACGGCGACTACGACGTGCGCGTCAGCCTGCCCGACCCGGCAGCCGTGGCTGGTCGGACTCCGGTGCTGATCGACGACATCGTGTCGTCCGGCCACACGATCCTGGAGACCCTCGCACACCTGCGCCGGTTGTCGTTGCCGTCGCCGTTGCTGGTCGCCATCCATCCGGTGTTCGCAGGCGACGCCTATGCCCGCCTGCAGGAGGCGGGCCTGGCCCGCATCGTCAGCACTGACACCATTTCCCACCCCTCCAACGCCATCGCGCTGGGTGCGGACCTCGCCGCCGCGGCATCGACCCTGATGACCGCTTCGACCGATTCCCCGGAGGACCCATGAACCTGCATCTCAACTGCTGCACCGCCGACCAGCTGTCGGCCGCCGAGCGCCAGCGGATCCTTGAACTCGCCGACGCCCACCGGCAGGCCGATCCCGCGTTCGCCCACTGGGCGGCCGGCTACGGGGTGATCCGACATGACCCGCTTACCCAGCTCCGGGTCCGCCAGATGGTGCACGAGCTGGTCGCCCTGGGCCGCACGCCGGATGCCGGCACCGCATGGCAGCGGCTCGCCGCGGCCGACCGCGTCACCAGCGCCGGCATGTGGCTGGTGGCGCACATGACCTACAGCCAGCGCGTTCGTACCGACGGCGCGGCCCTGGAGGTCGATGATTTCAAGACCACGCCTGAAGGCCACACCGGCGGGTCCCTCAACATGGTGCCCGCCTACGCCGGCTACCTGTTGATGGATTCCCTGGATGGCGTCACCCGCGCGTGGATGATGGGCCAGGGGCACTGCGTGGCCGCCATCGACGCGCTGAACGTGCTGGTTGGCAACATGACCGACCGGCACGCCGAACGTTACGACCGCACCGGCGAAGGGCTGAGCCGGTTCGTAAGCGACTTCTATGCCTACACCCTCAATCCGGACGGAACGCCGGCGTCGCCCCTCGGCTCCCACGTCAATGCGCACACCGCCGGGGGCGTGATGGAAGGCGGCTATCTCGGCTTTGCCGAGCTGCAGTACGTGCATGCGCCGCTCAAGGATGAACGCCTGGTCGCCTTCCTCAGCGACGGTGCGTTCGAGGAACAGCGTGGCAGCGACTGGGCGCCACGCTGGTGGCGCGCCGAGGACAGCGGACTGGTCAGCCCGATCATCATCCTCAACGGGCGGCGCATCGAACAGCGCAGCCAGATCACCCAGCAGGGCGGCGAGCGGTGGCTGGACCGGCACCTGCGATTGAACGGCTTTGACCCGATCGCGCTGGACGGGCGCGATCCGGCCAGCATCGCCTGGGGCATCCACGTGATGGAGTCGCGCCTGCAAGCTGGCGCGGAAGTCCCCGATATCGACGTGCGGCTGCCCTATGGCATCGCCGAAACCGTGAAGGGCTTCGGATTCCCCGGCGCCGGGACCAACGCCTCGCACAACCTGCCCCTGCCCGGGAATCCGTCGAAGGAGGCCGAGGCACGCGCGCTCTTCAATCAAGGCGCCGCGGCGCTGTTCGTGGCCGCGTCCGAGCTCGAGGAGGCTGTTGCCGCACTCAACAGCCACGACCTCCAGCAGCGCGTGCGCGAGCGCGACCATGCGCTGGCCGACCGTCAGGTGGACCCACCGCGCGCTCCAGCGATCGCCGACCGCGGCGCCGGCGGCGAGAGCTCGCCGATGACCGCGCTGGACGAGCAGTTCGTCGCCATCGCCGAAGCGAACCCGGGGCTGCGCGTGCGCGTGGGCAATCCTGACGAGCTGCGTAGCAACAAGCTCGACCGCACCCTGGACGCCATGAAGCACCGGGTGCACGAGCCCGAGCCCGGTGTCGCCGAATCGCCGACCGGCGCGGTCATCACCGCGCTCAACGAGGAAGCCGTGGTCTGCGCCGCGCTCGGCAACAAGGGTGGGCTGAATCTGGTGGTCACCTACGAGGCGTTCGCACCGAAGATGCTGGGCGCCGTGCGCCAGGAGCTGATCTTCGCCCGCCACCAGGTCCACGCGGGACGCCCGCCCGGCTGGCTGGGCGTGCCTCTCGTGCTGACCTCGCACACGTGGGAGAACGCGAAGAACGAGCAGTCCCATCAGGATCCGACCATGGCCGAGGCGCTCCTGGGCGAAATGGCCGACATATCGCGCGTGGTGTTTCCCCCGGACGCCAACGGCGCCGCCGCGGCCCTCGCCCACGCCTACGCGCAACGCGGCACGGTCACCACCCTGGTCGTCCCCAAGCGGCCGGTGCCCCATGAGTTGACGCCACAGCAGGCCAAGGCGCTGGCCGAGATCGGAGCGACGTGCCTGGCCGGCGATCCGGCGACGGCGGCGATCCTGCTCGTCGCCACCGGCGCGTACCAGCTGCAGGAAGTGCGCCGCGCGCAGGCGCGTCTGGTCGAACGCGGTGTGTCGGCCGCGATCGTCTATCTCGCCGAGCCCGGCCGGTTCCGCGCGCCGCGCGATCCGGAGGAGGCACGGTACGTGCACTCCGACACCGCGGTCCAGGCGCTGTTCCCGGTGAGCAGGCCGCGCGTATTCGTCACCCACACCCGTCCGGAGCCCTTCCTCGGCGCGCTCCGCCGGCTCGACACCGGCCCGGCCACCACCGCGGCGCTGGGCTTCGTCAACCGCGGCGGCACGCTGGACGTGCCGGGCCTGCTGTTCGCCAACCGCAGCACCTGGGCACACGTGGTCGACGCGGCTGCGCACGTCCTCGGCCAGTCCCGTGGCAGCCTGCTGTCCGAAGCGGAGCTGGCGGCAGTGGATGGCCGCGGCGATCCGGCCACGATCCTGCGCCCTGCCACGGGGCCAGCGTCGTGAGTCGCCCGGCCAGGACCTCGCGCTGATGGCGGGTACAGTGCGGCGCGGAGGTCAGATTGCCTGGGCCGGACTGAAGCTCGGAGTCGCCGTGCTGCGCCTGCGCCGGCGCGCACCCGACCTGCTCCCCGCATACGTCAGCACCACCCTGGTGGGGTTGGGCACCACCTTCGTCAAGCTGGGCCAAGGCTTGAGTCTGCGCTGGGACCTGCTGCCGGCACCCTACCGCGAGGCGTTGTCGCGATTGCACAGCGATGTGCCCCCCTTCCCGGCGGAGGAGGCCATGCGTATCGTCGAACAGGCGTTTGGCGCGCCGGTCGGCGAACTTTTCGCCAGCTTCGATGACAAGCCCCTGGCCGCGGCTTCAGTGGCCCAGATCCATCCAGCGCGCATGCATGATGGTCGCGATGTGGTCGTCAAGATCACCCGCCCCGGGATCCATGCCCAGGTGCAGGCGGATCTGCTGCTCCTGCGGCGCACGATGCGCGTCGCCCAGTGGATCTGGCCGCCACTGAAACGCCACCGGCCGCTCGAACTGGTGGACGAACTAGGCGCATTCCTGCGTGACGAGATCGACATGCGTCACGAGGCGCAGAACATGCGGCGCATGGCCAAGGTGCTGGATGCCCTGCCCGGCATCACCCAGCCGCACGTCGTCGAGCCGTATGCCACCCGCAACGTGCTTGTGCAGGATCGAAGCCACGGGACCCGTCTGGAGGCCGCGTACGGCACAGCGGCCGCTCCCGCACTGGCAAGGGCGCTGCTCGGTGCCTACGTGCATCAGCTCTTCGGCGCCGGCGTCTTCCATGCCGACCCGCACCCGGGGAATCTGTTCTTCTTTGACGACGGTCGCCTGTGCCTGCATGACTTTGGCTCGATCGGCGTGCTCGACCCTGCATCCCGGCTCGCGCTCGGCGGCATGGTCGAGGCCATTGCGGCCGACGACGCCGAGGGCGTGCTGGATGCAGCGATCGCCATGGGCTTCTTCCCGTCGCAGGTCGACCGCCGCTCGCATGTGCGCGAGATCCACCTGATCCTGGCCGAGATGGCCAGCCGTCCGCTGGCGCAGTGGTCCATTGCCGAGGCAATCTGGCGCGTGGCACGCATTGGGCAGGGCGCTGGCTTCCGGCTTCCGGCCCACCTGCTGTCCCTGATCCGGACGCTGTTCCTGGTCGAGAACACGCTGCGGGCGCTGGATCCGGATCTGGACCTGCTGGGGACGCTGTCCGCGCAGGCGGCCGCGATCGCCGACATTGCCGAAGCCAGCCGCCCCAGCGGCAACAGGCCGCTTGCCATGCGGCTGGCCCGCACTGCGCGCCAACTGCCACAGATCGCCACCGACCTGTTGCGGCAGGCGCAACTGAGCGACGGACGACCCGCCTTCTCCGTACACCACCATGGCCTGAGTTCCACGCAGGAGGCAATCGCGCGCACGGGCAACCGGCTGGCGTTGGCCCTGGTCACCTTGGGCCTGTACGTAAGCGGTGCGCTGTTGAGCCTGCATTCCGACGGCCCGCAAGTGTTCGGCCACATGCCTTTCCTGGCTATGGTGGCTTTCGCTGCTGCGGGATTGCTCTCACTGCGGCTGGTGATGGCCATCGCCAGATCGGGACACTTGTAACAGAACACTGATCTATCTCCCCGCTGGTGCCCGGCGCATCAGTGCATCCAGGAAGGCAGACCCATGACGCAACACAATCATCATCATCAAGATCATCAGGCGCACGGCGAGCAACCGCCGCATCCCCGCACGGGTGCTGAAGGTGACGTCCATGCCGGGCACGACAAGCATGCCGGCCACAGCGTGGCGAGCTTCCGCGACAAGTTCTGGCTCACGCTGCTGCTGACCATCCCCACTCTGATCTGGAGCGGGATGATCCAGCATTGGTTCGACTACACCGCACCACAGTTCCCGGGGTCGGCGTACATCCCGGCGGTGTTCGGCACGATCGTGTACTTCTACGGCGGCTCGCCGTTCCTCCGCGGCGGATACCACGAGCTGAGAAATCGCCTGCCGGGCATGATGACGCTGATCTCGCTTGCGATCACCGTCGCCTTCCTTTACAGCGCGTTGGTCACGCTCGGCGTTGTCGAGGGCTTGGACCTGTGGTGGGAGCTGGCGACGCTGGTGGCGATCATGTTGCTCGGCCACTGGATCGAGATGCGTTCGATCAACCAGGCACAGGGCGCTCTCAAGGAACTCGCGAAGCTGCTGCCTGATATGGCGGTGCGGTTGGATGAGGCCGGTACCGCGAAGGAAGTCCCTGTCGCGGAACTGAAGCGCGGCGACCTGCTGCTCATCAGGCCCGGCGCGAGCATTCCCGCCGACGGCGTCGTGAAGGAAGGGACCAGCGCCGTCAACGAAGCGATGATCACCGGCGAGTCCAAGCCGATGGACAAGTCGACGGGCGACCGGGTGATCGCCGGCACCGTCAACGGACAGGGCTCGTTGCGTGTCGAGGTGACGGGAACCGGCGACGAGACCGCGCTCGCGGGTATCATGCGGCTCGTCGAGCAGGCCCAGACGTCGCGCTCGCGCGCCCAGGCCCTGGCGGACCGGGCGGCGTTCTACCTCACGATCATCGCCATCGTCTCCGCCGCGGTTACCGCCATTGTCTGGCCACTCCTCGGTCGACCGTGGAGCTTCACGATCGAGCGCGTAGTGACCGTGCTCGTGATCGCCTGTCCCCATGCGCTGGGTTTGGCCATCCCGCTGGTGACCGCCATCTCGACCACGATTGGCGCACGGAACGGCCTGCTCGTGCGCGATCGACGCGGCCTGGAAGAGGCCCGTTTGCTGAACACGGTCGTGTTCGACAAGACAGGCACGCTCACGCTCGGTTCGCACCGCGTCGTGAAGACCACTGCCGCCGATGGACTCACCGACGACGAGGTGCTTCGCGTGGCCGCGTCGGTCCAGCGCGACGCTGAACATCCGATCGCGCAGGCGCTGATGACCAGCGCCAAGGAACATGGCATCGACGTTCCGATGTCGCAGGACTTCGAGTCCATGCCGGGACGCGGCGTGCGCGCAGTCGTCGAGGAGCGCTCGCTTCACGTTGGCGGGCCGGGTCTGTTGAGAATGCTCGCGGTCGAACCGCCGGAGACGCTTCGGCGGGCTGCCGAATCAGCGGCAGCCGATGGTCAATCTGCAACCTACCTGGTGGAAGGCGACCGGGTGCTCGCCGTATTTGCGATCGCGGATGCCATCCGTCCCGAATCGTTCGACGCGGTCAAGCGGCTGCACGACGAAGGACTGGAGGTTGTCCTGCTGACGGGTGATTCCACGGCGGTCGCAAACGCGGTCGCGAAGGAACTCAACATCGACACCGTCTTCGCCGAGGTATTGCCCGAGGACAAGGTGGCAAAGATCGAGGAGCTGCAGGCCCAGGGCAAGCGCGTCGCGATGGTGGGTGACGGTGTCAATGACGCTCCGGCGCTGCTCACGTCCGACGTCGGCATCGCCATCGGCACAGGGACGGACGTCGCGGTCGAGGCCGGCGACGTCGTACTCGTGCGCAGCGACCCGCGCGACGTGCCAGCGATCATCGAATTGAGCAAGGCCACCTATCGCAAGATGATCCAGAACCTGTGGTGGGCCGCCGGCTACAACATCGTCGCCATCCCTCTCGCCGCTGGCGTTCTCGCCGCATGGGGGATCCTGCTGCAACCTGCGCTTGGGGCAGTGCTCATGTCGCTGAGCACCGTCGTTGTGGCAATCAATGCGCAGTTGTTGCGCCGGGCGGTGCGGTCCCCATGAACATGATTCGGGGACACCTGTGACCACGCGCCGGCTTCTTGCACTCAACGTTGGCTCGTCCACCCTCAAGGGCGCGTCCTATCTGTTCAACACTGAGGGACACGGCGCGCAGTCTCGTCTGCTCGAGCGCTCCCGGGCCGAAATTCCAGTCGGCGTGGATGCGCAGGAGCGCCTTGCCACCCTGCTCGAGGCATTGTCGGAGCCGTGGCCCAGCCCCGACGTGGTGGTGCACCGAATCGTACATGGCGGTGACCTTCACGACGCCCGCGAGCTCGACGAAACCGTGCTCGCGAAACTGGATGCATTGGTGCCGTTCGCACCCTTGCACCAGCCGGTAGCCCTCGCTTTCGCGCGTGCCGCGCGCATGCGTTGGCCGCACGCGCGCCAAGGCGTGGCCTTCGACACCGACTTCCACGCGTCGCTCGCGCCCTGGAGCCGGCGCTTGCCTGTCCCTGAAGCATGGGATGCGCTGGGCATCCGCCGCTACGGTTTCCATGGACTCGCCTTTGCCTCCGCGCTCCGCATAGTGGCCAGCCACGACGCTGGAATCCTGAAGGGCCGCGCTGTCTTCGCGCATCTGGGGGGTGGCTGCAGCGTCTGCGCCGTCGAGGGCGGCCGCAGCCGCGACACCACCATGGCGCTCACTCCGCTGGGTGGAATCCCGAGCCCTACCCGCTCCGGAGATCTCGATCCCGGCGCGTTGCTGTATCTGCTGAGGCATGAACGCCTGGATGCGCAGGCGCTTGAAAACGGCCTGTACCGCAGTGCAGGCCTTGCCGGAATCGCCGGCCATGGCGACATGCGCGTGTTGCTGACGGATCCCGGCCCGCAGGCCCAGCTTGCCGTGGAGCTCTTTGCAGTCCGGATTGCGCAGTCCATCGCGGCCATGGCCACGGCAATTGGCGGTCTCGACCATGTCGTCTTTTCCGGCGGCATCGGCCATCGCGCGCCGGTTTTGCGGGCTCGCATCGTCGCGCGACTGGCCTGGCTCGGCCTGGCGCTGGCACCTGACGTCAACGATGCTGGAGCCACGCGGATCGACCGCGGGGGCGGGCCGAGCATATGGAACGTCGCGATCGATGAGGAGCGCGAACTGGCTGAATCGGCACTCGCCTGGCTGTAGCCACGACACGCCCCAAGGGTCGGCTCCGGTGGGGAATCACTCCTCGATCCGTGACGACGTGAGCACCGCTGCGAATCCACCACCGGGGGTGCGCATGTTCGTGGTCTGGCCCTGGTACAGCCTGGCCGCGAACAACAGGACACCCGCCTCGGACGCGAAGCAGCGCACATCCGCCTTGAGGGACTGGCCCCCATGCACGATCCGCATGCTCGGTGGCGCGAAGGCCTGTGCGATGTAGGTCGCCGACGCCATAGACGCCCAAGTCCGCCGGGTCAACTTGTCGCCCCGATAACTCCCACGGCTGCCAAACCCTGCTGCAGGCTTGAAGAAATATCCGTTGCGCACTGCCCACAACGCATCCCGGTTCGCGGGCACGAGTTCGACCGTGGGCGGGATCACCTGGCCCAGCAGTGCCGTCGAACCCGCATCGACCCCGAACCCGCCGAGCAGAGCCGGGTCCCCGAGCACCGCAAGGTTGCGCTTGTCGGCAAACAGCGCGTGTGCTCGGGGATGCGGCATCAGCGCGACGTCCCCTGCCAGGTAAGCCTCACGAATGTCTGCATGCGAGGCATCCTCGAGCGCGAAATCGGTCAACCGGTTGTAGACAGTGTCGATTCGACCGTGGGCATCCTCAAGCCCGTCCGAACCAAACGACAAATCCTCGGGAGCGCTGATCACGCAGTCCACGCCATGGTCCCGAAACGCGTTCGCGTACAGCACAAACTCGGGGTAAAGGAACTGCGCTCGCGGAGTGCTGTCCACGATGGCCAGGCGCGACGGCGTGCGCCCGGATTGCTGCCGAGCATCCTCCATCCAGGCCGTGACGGCCGCATCACGCGCTTGGGCCGCGTTGGTCCAGGTGGCCCATGCTGGCGGCGCGCAAGACCGCACGGCATCGAGCAACAAGGCATTGAGGAGCAGACCGCCTGGATTGGTGTTGACCTCGATCAGCCGCGGGCCATCGACCGTCAGGTGAAAGTCCAGACCCAGGACGCCCCCCGCCGAACCCGGATCATGGGTTGCAATGTCAGGGGCCCATTGCAGGACCCGTTGGCTATATCCCGGGTTTCCTGCGACGTCGAAGACCGCCGCCGCGACTCGTCCCATGGCCTCCAACGCGGGCCGATCAACGAACAAGGCATAGGGTGAAAATAAGTGCGCGTGTACGGCGGGATCAGTCGTGAACTCCGGAAAGGCACCCCGGATCGACTCGTGCAGACGGAGGATGTCGACCACTTCGCATGCACACCGCTGGTTGAGCGGCGCGCTTTCCAGGGTGGCACAGTCGATCTCGCAGCCTGTCTGTCCAACTATTATCGGAGTCCGCGGTTCAACCACAACAGGGATTGTTCTGTTGGATCGGTGGACATGGCACTGTTCCGAACGAGCAGAACACACAGCAGTCGCCTTGATGCGGACGCAAAACCGCTCCACAGCCCGTGCACTCATAGAAGAATTGACACGCTGTGATGGGCATTGTCTCGGTCGCCCGATGGCCGCACTCCGGGCAGGTCAAGATGCTTTCCAGCTTGACGTCACTCACCGCCAGTCCGCACCTTGGCCGGGAAGCCTGCTTCCGTGACTGCACGCGCGATTCCGGCTGCATCCGTCTGGCTCGATTCGAACGTCACCGTGACTGTTTCAGCCCGGGTGTCCACCTTCACATCGGCCACGCCCGGCACCTTCTCCAGCGCCTTCCTGATGGTGATGCCGCAGGCGGGACAGGTCATGTTCTCAGCATCGAGCATCACTACGGTTGCGGGCGTCGCAAGAGCGGCACCGACCGACAGAGCAGCCACCAGGGCCAGTATCCACTTGTGCATCGCGCCTCCTACAGAATCCAGACGATGTAATAGGGAAACAGCAGCAACAGGACGATGAGGGCTGTCGCCAACCAGAGCCAACGTCGCCTGCGTCGCAGAGCGTCCGGGGCGATGCAACTGCCATCCACACCGCACCGTGCCGCCGGTCGATACAGCATCCAAAACGCCACGGCCAAGGACAGTACGGCGGCGGCGCTGAACCAGGGCCTCAAGGGATCGAGAGCTGTCAGGGTGCCGATCCAGGCGCCACTGATGCCCAGCAGGACCAGCACCAGCGGCACGACGCAGCAGACCGATGCGCCAATGGCGGCGATGCTCGCGCCAACGATGGCTGGAACAGACGATTTGGCCGGGGTTGTTTGCATCAGAGCATACTAGCCTCTGTACCTAGGTACGGAGTCAAGCCGTGCGTCCGAACACGTTTACGATCAGCCGGCTGGCGGCGGCGGCCGATGTGCACGTCGAAACCGTGCGCTACTACCAGCGGCGTAGGCTGCTGCGTCAACCCGAGCGACCCATAGGAGGCGTGCGTCGTTACGACGAAAACGATGTCAATCGGCTTCAGTTCATCCGGCGCGCTCAGATGATGGGATTCAGCCTCGACGAGATCGCTGGCCTGCTAGAGATCACAGGCGAAGGTTCTTGCGAGCAGACCCGTCAGCTGACCGAGCGAAAGCTCGTCGATGTCCGTCTACGAATCCGCGAGCTGCGACAGCTGGAGAGGGATCTCGAACAGAAAATAGAGCGGTGCGCCCAAGTGCCGGCGGGAGAGTGCTGCCCAACCCTCGATTTTCTGGAGCGGCCAATAAAGCCAGCTGCGACAGGCAGTTAGCTCACTTTCGGCCCGTTTTTACACGAATCCCTGCCGACCCTCGGTACTGGCAAGACGCCGCTCACCCGGGTGGTCGAAGCCTGGCGCGAGCACTGGCCGCAAGCGTTCCCCCTGCCTCACCCTAGCCCGCGCAACAATCGCTGGCTGGTGCGCAACCCCTGGTTCCAACAAGACGTGCTGCCCGCGCTGCAAGCACGCGTCCAGGCAGTCCTCACCGCCAACCCCAAGGAAACCCCATGACCGACGACACCGCCGCCATTACCGAGCTGCTGCACAAGTACTACGACACCCTGGCCTGGGCGAACGGAGACAGGCACCGGCTTTGGAGCGATGAACGACGGCTTCAGGTGCGGTAGCTGACGCCTGGGACCTCAATCACCGTATGACCGGGTCGAAAGCGGTCCTTTCTCTGACAACATCGCCCTAGCCCGCACTCAACCCCCACAACACATCCAGCACATGTTGCGTAGGCCGCTCGACGTCCCCACCACGGTGGGCAATACCAAGTTGACGCCACAATAAGGGCTGTAATGGCCGCATGACGATCCTGGTATCGGGCAATGGCGTGGAGGCTTCATGCGGCAACAACGTCGCACCATAACCGGCCGCCACTAGGCTTTTGATCGCATCGTTGTAGTTCAGTTGAATACGCGGCGTGGGCTGCCGTCCATCACTGGCGAACCACTCCGAGGTCAAGCGCGAAAGCCGAGTAGTTTTGTCATTCAGAATTAATGGCTGGGCGGCCAGCCAACCGGGGGTCACAACATCCGGGCATTCCCAGCGAGCCGGCAAGAAGGCCATGACCGGGTCCCGCCGCCATGGCTCGATCCGCAATTCCTTCACCGGGGTCTGTGGCAGCGCGACCAGACCGATCTCCAAAGAGCCCTCGGCAAGCTTCTTCAAAGTTTCCTGCGACGTGAGCACCGCGACCTGCACATCGATAGCGGGATGGCGTTGGCCCAACGTCTCCAAAGCTTGCGGCATCAACTGTGCGATGGCCCCTGTGGAGGCACCCAGCCGCACACGCCCGGCCAAGCCCTGCACCTGACGCTCCACGTCCTCAAGCGCCTGCTCCGCATCCGCCAACAGGCGCCGCGCGCGCTCCACCAGCGTTTCTCCAATCGCCGAAGGCTGAATGCGCCCACGTGTGCGCGACAACAGCTTTCCGCCAACCCGCGACTCCAGGTCGGCAATATGCAAACTGACCGTGGGTGGCGCGAGGTGCAGCACACGGGCCGCCTCGGCAAACGAACCCAGGTCGGCAATGGCCACCAACGTGCGCAGACGGTCCAGGCTGATTTCGCGCATGAGTCACTCCTTGTTCAGAAAAGCTGAATTTCATCGTTTAGAAATTCAACTTTTCCTATCTTAGCCCCTCACTGAAGATTGGAACTCCTGATTTCCTATGTCCGAGAGCATTCCATGGCAAGTCCTCTTATATTCATCGACGGCGACCACTCCTCGATCTGATCGAACGGTTTGGCCGGCGGCAGGTTGTCTGCCTGCGGGTCAGCCATGTCCACATCCGGCGGTATGGGCTTGGCCGGTGGCTCCGACGTCTTGAGGTGCTGGCGGCGATCAGCGTCGCGCCGCGCCTTGCGCGTGGCCTTCTGGGCGGTGGTCACGATCTCGCGCATCTGCCCGATCATGCGGAACAGCGCCGACTCGTCCACCTGCTCGCGCCCGAGCTGACGCAATTTGGCCAGCGCCTGGCGTTGTTCCCAGAGGGTGACGGCCGGATGGGACAAGGTGCGGTAGTGGATCTCCAGATAGTGCTGACCTTCCGGTTCCAGTACCCAGATGCGGCTGATGTCGCGCGGATCGCGCCGGATCAGGAAGGCGGGCAAGCGCTCGCGCCGGGCAATCCACGGCTTGAGGGCGTCGGCGTAGTAGTGGATGTGGTCGATGACAAAGCCGGTGCGGGTCAGGGTGCGGCGGATCACCGGCAGGAAATCGGCTCTGTTGCAAAGATTGGCGGCAGTCAGAGGTAGGCTGTCGCTCTGCGCCGATCAGGCGGCTGCTGCGAAATGGTGGTTGAGCATGCCCATGGCCTCCGTCAGCGCCGAGGGCCCAATGCCAAAAGCTCTCTCCACAAGGCGCACCTCGCCCCTGATGCCGGGCTGCAGGCACCAGGGGCGAGCCTGTCCTTTGCGCAGGGCTCGCATGACTTCGAATCCCTTGATCGTGGCATAGGCCGTGGGGATCGATTTGAAACCGCGCACCGGCTTGATCAGTATCTTGAGCTTTCCGTGATCGGCCTCGATCACGTTATTGAGATACTTCACCTGCCGGTGGGCCGTCTCCCGGTCCAGCTTTCCTTCGCGCTTCAATTCGGTGATCGCTGCACCATAGCTCGGCGCTTTGTCGGTATTGAGCGTGGCAGGCTTTTCCCAGTGCTTCAGGCCTCGCAGGGCCTTGCCCAGGAACCGCTTCGCTGCCTTGGCGCTGCGGGTCGGCGACAGGTAGAAATCGATCGTGTCGCCCCGCTTGTCGACTGCCCGGTACAGGTAGGTCCACTTGCCCCGCACCTTGACGTAGGTTTCATCCAGGCGCCAGCTCGGATCAAAGCCACGCCGCCAGAACCAGCGCAGCCGCTTCTCCATCTCCGGGGCGTAGCACTGGACCCAGCGATAGATCGTCGTATGGTCGACCGAAATGCCGCGTTCCGCCAGCATTTCCTCAAGGTCGCGATAGCTGATCGGATAGCGACAATACCAGCGCACCGCCCACAGGATCACATCACCCTGGAAATGGCGCCACTTGAAATCCGTCATCGTTCCGTCCGTCCAATCTCCGCCAAGCATGCTCAAGCTTCACGATTTTTGCAACAGAGCCCTTGACTGCACTGCACTGTGCAATGTATGTTTTGGAGACTGCACGGTGCAGTGCAAACGAGGAGATAGAGCATGTCAGTCGTAAATTCCAGCGTCGCTTTGCCTGCTGAGGTCTCAAAGGACCGTTTCGCCAGGGGATCTGCTACATTCGCCGCAGTCACCGGCATTCCCACGGAGGCATACCTTGATGGATTCAAGGATAGCTCGCCTGATTTTGGTCGCTATGTGATTGAGTGGGTCTTCGGCGATGTATACAGCCGCACCGATTTGGATTTGAAAACCCGGGAACTCGTTATCATCGCAGCCGGCGCGGCGTTGGGCGCAACGGGAATTGATGTCATCAAATTTCATGTCCCCACTGCGGTACGCGCGGGTGCAACCCGAGACCAGATTTTCGGCGTTCTTACCCAGGTAGCGATTGTTGCAGGTGTTCCCACAGCAATCGCCGCAATTTCGGCGGCGGCACAAGTCTTGGGGCCACACTCTCAGGTCGCTGATGGTGCCAAGGCATGAATATCAGGTCCGAGGATCAGCTCAGCGGCTCTGTTGCAAAGATTGGCGGCAGTCAGAGGTAGGCTGTCGCTCTGCGCCGATCAGGCGGCTGCTGCGAAATGGTGGTTGAGCATGCCCATGGCCTCCGTCAGCGCCGAGGGCCCAATGCCAAAAGCTCTCTCCACAAGGCGCACCTCGCCCCTGATGCCGGGCTGCAGGCACCAGGGGCGAGCCTGTCCTTTGCGCAGGGCTCGCATGACTTCGAATCCCTTGATCGTGGCATAGGCCGTGGGGATCGATTTGAAACCGCGCACCGGCTTGATCAGTATCTTGAGCTTTCCGTGATCGGCCTCGATCACGTTATTGAGATACTTCACCTGCCGGTGGGCCGTCTCCCGGTCCAGCTTTCCTTCGCGCTTCAATTCGGTGATCGCTGCACCATAGCTCGGCGCTTTGTCGGTATTGAGCGTGGCAGGCTTTTCCCAGTGCTTCAGGCCTCGCAGGGCCTTGCCCAGGAACCGCTTCGCTGCCTTGGCGCTGCGGGTCGGCGACAGGTAGAAATCGATCGTGTCGCCCCGCTTGTCGACTGCCCGGTACAGGTAGGTCCACTTGCCCCGCACCTTGACGTAGGTTTCATCCAGGCGCCAGCTCGGATCAAAGCCACGCCGCCAGAACCAGCGCAGCCGCTTCTCCATCTCCGGGGCGTAGCACTGGACCCAGCGATAGATCGTCGTATGGTCGACCGAAATGCCGCGTTCCGCCAGCATTTCCTCAAGGTCGCGATAGCTGATCGGATAGCGACAATACCAGCGCACCGCCCACAGGATCACATCACCCTGGAAATGGCGCCACTTGAAATCCGTCATCGTTCCGTCCGTCCAATCTCCGCCAAGCATGCTCAAGCTTCACGATTTTTGCAACAGAGCCGGAAATCGACCAAAAACGCGGTGGGGCGGGTAACGACGGCCGGGACGCCAACGCGCTCCACGGCCTCGGCCCAGCGCGCGGCCGGCGGCTGGAGCAGGCCGTTGTGCACGGAGCCGTGATAGGTGCCTACCGCCAACGCGAGCCAGCGCTCCAGCTCGCGCAGCGTCAGGGTGGCCATCTTCTCGGAATCGTACTCGCCGCGCTGGCCGGGATTGGAGAAGGTCGTCCCCGGTAATTCGTCGTGGATCATCTGCATCGCCGTGCCGATGATCCGTTCCACGATGCCGCCGTAGTGCGGCTGGCCTGGTGGGCGATAGTCCAGCCGGATGCCATGCTGTTCGCAGCCACGGCGCAGCGCTTCGCTTTTGAACTCGGCCGCGTTGTCCAGATAGAGCAGCCTGGGCTTGCCGCTCATCGGCCAGTCCATTTCCACATTCAGCCCTTCCAGCCAGGGCCGCTTGTCGCAGGCGGCATGCGCGAGGCATAGGCCGACCGAGACGGCGGACGGCGCTTCCAGCGTGACCACCATGCCGAGTACGCAGCGCGTGAACACGTCGATGGCGAGGGTCAAATATGGGCGGCCAATCGGTTGCCGGTCGCGCTCGTCGACCACGATCAGGTCGATGACGGTGTGGTCGATCTGCACCTGTTCCAGCGGCATGGTGACTTCTGGCGGAATGCCACCCGCGCCTTGCAAGGGACGGGCAGCGTCCTGCCCGCCCCGGCTGCGGGCTATTTTCGCCGGGTGTAGTCCGGCAATCCGCTGGGCCACGGTGTTGCGCGCCGGCACCGGCAGCTTCTGGGTTTTGCACGCCTGCGCGACTTCGCGGTGGAACGCCGCCAGGCTGCGTTTCTGCTTGGTCAGGAAGCGCTTTTGCAGCAGCTCGCGGATGATGCGCTCGACCGGTTCCGGCAAGCGCCCCTTGCCTTTGCCGCCGCCGGATCGGCCGGGCGTCAGGTCTGTTACCAGGCCAGTACCCTGCCGGGCGCGACGGATCAGGACATATACCTGTCGCCGGGACAGGCCCAGCGCTTGGGCTGCCTCATCGGCGGCTTCATGCCCGACCACCTCAAGCGCTGCCAGTGGCCCGATGATTTCCGTCCGGTGCCGGGCTTGCGCCCATGCCTCGTCGGGCAGGGTGGCCACGCCTTGCGCGGCAATCGGTGGAGTGTCTGATGTCATGCCCAAACCTCGCTTTGGTGCACACGAGTATTGAGCATAGTCGAGATTGGTGCAGACGACTCCTGATATTGGGCTGTCAGGAGCCGTATGCACACCAGGCGTTACATCCAGTCAGATGGTGCGGTCGTCTTCTGAAAACGACAGAAGACTCTATTCTGACGGAGCTGCGCGGTTCTGCCTGACATCCAGTTAGGGTATACCTCAAATTGACACTGCGTATTCCAGAGAACGTGATGACGGAAGGTTGAACCTTCCGTCATAGCGCATCTGGTTTGGCCTCCCGTCAGCCAACCACGGGAAACACTGACTCGATCATTGGAGAATGGTCAGCTTGGCCTTGAGATCAATGGCTCTCGCGAAGTTGTGGTAATTCGGCGATGTTCGCTGCACCTGCGCGTGCAATGCTTTCAGCGCCGCCGAATCCGCCGACGACTCCATTTCGACCTCATACTCGACCTGGTCGTACCCTGGATTGATCCCAGGATCGATTCCAAGAAAACCTCTCAGATCGAGGCTTCCCTTCGTGCGGATAGTCAGCGATTGCAACTCGATGTTCATTGCCGCCGCATTTGCCGCGTAGGTTGCAGTCATGCATGCGTTCAACGCAGCCAGGATCAATTCTTGTGGATTAGCGGCCGTGTCGGTACCGAGCAATTCTGCCGGTTCGTCCGCGTCGATGACAAAGCCGCGCGCCAAGGCCGTGTCACCTAGTACGAGCGGCATGGTTCGCGCACGCGTCCGGGTGCCACCCTCCCAGGTTGTCACGACGCCGAACGTCGCGATGCCTGCGGCGGGCTTTGCTGCGACCTGATCTGCAAACTCACGCAATGCGCCGACGTTGATCCCGTTGCCGGGAGTTCCTTTAATGTTTGTGTTCATTTCTCGTTCCCCCATTATGTGTTACGCCCGGCCATCACGCCGCCGTCAACGTCCCAGATTGCGCCCGTCACCCATGCTGCCTTGTCCGACAACAGGAAGAGGATGACCTCGGCGACGTCTTGTGGCGTCCCAACCCTGCCGATTGGGTGGAAGCTGTTGAATCCCTGTAAGGCGCCATGAACCTCGGCCTTGGGTATGAATCCCTCGTAAATCGGCGTTTCGACAACCGCCGGAGAAACGGCATTGACCCTGATTTGTTTGGATGCCAGCTCCATCGCAAGGTGCTGGGTCAGCGAATGCAAACCTGCTTTTGCCATCGAATACGCGGACGACGGCGTAGCCGCAATCGCCTGCTTGCCCCACATCGAGCCGATGTTCACAATGGCGCCGGGACGCTCGCTGGCCACGAGATTGGCCACGACTTTTTGTGTGATGAAGAAGAACGCTTTATTCAACGTCAAATATTGTTCGTAATCACTTTCCGTGTGCTCAAGAAACGCCTTCGGGAAGAACACCCCAGCCGCGTTGACCAGAAGATTGATGTCCTTGTGGTGTTCATCGATGGTATGCAGGAGTCGCTTCACATCTTCGGCTCGCGAGAGATCGGCAGTCAGGGCGGTCACGGTGCCCAACGACGACAGCGCCTTGCGGGCCTCTTCGGCCTTGTCTTCACGGTGACCGACGATGACGACGCTTCCGCCTTGCTCAAGAACCATGCGGGCAGTTTGCAGTCCCATCCCGCTAGTGCCGCCGATGACCAACAACTTCTTGCCATTAAATTCAGTACTCATATTAATCTCCTTAACTACCAACTAAATGGTAGGGTTGTGTTGCAAAAAAAGTGCCGACCTCAGGTCAACACGGTGGAAAGAAAAGTGTTTCCAACTTCGGCCGGTCCGCGTGACGACCGCATGCCACGGCCCACCATCATCGAGCCTTCCAACGCGCACAAGAATGCCTCTGCGAGAGCCTCTGGGGTGGAATTCGAGGTGATCAGCGCGGCACGCTGACCATCGGCAACGACAAGAGTCAACCAGTCGAGATTGACTTTAAAGAATCGCTCGACCTCGCTCACAACGGCGTCCGGCAGCGAGTCCGACTCGGCACCCAACATGCCGCAGACACAAAGGCGCCGGTCCTTGGCGAAGGTGCGTTCGAAAAGTGCCGCATACGCAGTTAGCCTGTCAGGCGCTTTCGCATGCTGCCCTTCGATGCTCAGCAACTCCTCACGAAACCGGTGCGTATAGCGCTGTGCGACCACGGCCACGAGTTCACCCTTCTTGGGAAAGTGGTGGTGGATACTTGGTTTTTTGATGCCTACCAACTGGGCCACGTCGTCGTATGAGAAGCCGTTGTAGCCGTGCTGCTGTACCAACCCTTCAGCGGCATCGACCACCCGCTCGGCGGTCGGCGAGATTTCGGAGAAATGCTTCATGCAAGCGCCTCATTTGATTCGGCGACTGGCAGGTGGCCTGTCTTGACCAGGATGGTGCAGCCTGTATTGCTGAAGGGACGGTGAGCACTCAAATGCGGACTGCGCATCCATGTGCCGGTAGGGTAGCTTCCGAACTCATCCTCAAAGACGCCTTCCAACACATAGATTTCTTCACCGCCGTAGTGACGATGCGAATTGAATCGTGTCCCCGGGGCCCAGCGCACCAAAGCCGTATGTTGTGTGTCGAACTCAGAAAGTGGCATCACCGACAGACCCGGCACGAGGCCTGGAAACCAGGGGCCGTTACGGGTGTCGACCACGGTGCGTTGGCTGTCGGCTAGATCAAGATGGCGCAGCTTGACGAACAACGTGCAACCCGTCGCGGAGCTCGGTGCATGCGAAGAACCTGGTGGATTCTTGATGTAAGTCCCAGGCCCGAAGGTCCCGGATTCGTCGCTGAATTCGCCGTCCAGGACCAGAATCTCCTCGCCCAAGTCGTGCTTATGATTTTCAAAAGCGGAGCCCGGCGCGTATCGCACGATCGAGGTGGCACGCGCCACTTCGTCGCCATCACGCTCCAGTAACTGGCGTTGAATCCCGGTCGCTGGCGAATCGACCCACTGTAAGCTTGAAGGCTCGACGACAACACGCTGCGAAAGATCTGAATTGAGTTTCATGGCTTTATTTCATCTACCGACTACTTGGTAGGTAAGTTATAAGATCCCGATTTGTTTGTCAAATAGCTTTCGCCATTTTCTTTCATCCATTGAAAAAACAATGAATTGGTTACAAGAACTCGCGAAGCTTAGCGTACGATTTTTTCCGAATTCTCTATCGTCCCCATATACGACAAGGAAGGCTTCAGGTGCACTGCGAAGGTGCCTATCAAGCCGTGTGGGGGCTACGCGAGCCGCGCCAGGCTATGGATGCTCGAACCCCCCGCCACGCTACTAGCGGGGCGCACAGGCGCGCACAGGAGCTACTAGCGCTATTTGGCATTGACATACAAATGCCAGTATATAAAAATGACGAGGTAGCCAAGCACCCGCTTGGTTACCAATTTCAACCCAAGGGATAACCCACATGACAGTCCGAAGGTCACTAACTAACAATCGCAAAGAGCATATCCATGTCCGAGAACGACAGCAGTAAAAAACCAGCCGTCAAGGGGCGGCAGCTCGTCTGGAGCAAGGCAGTACATCGGGAATTGCAAGATCTGCCCGCATCCAAGCGGAACGAGTTCCTCGTGAACTTGCAGATGGTGTGCCAAGGATTGCCCCCGGCAATGAAACACGAAAAACTGCACGCAGCAGGCAAGGGCGTCATCGAGCTCAAGATCAATGGAAGCCCCGCCTACCGCTGCATGTACGTAGAACGTAAGAACGGCAGTGTGGTGGTGTTGCATGCCACGTCCAAGACCGGCCAGGGTCCGGACAGGCAGTTGATCGCAACGACAGCGGAACGGCTGAAGCAACTGGGGCCAGACCAGTAGCCAGCGGAGAAGGAGGCGATGCTGTTACAGCATCGCCTTTTTCAATTTCATTTCCAGGCGCGGCTGTGCCTTGTCGTCGCCCGAGAAATCGAACAGGTAGTCGAACGCATAGCCAGCACGGAACATCATTTCCATCAACGCATCGATGGAGAAGCGATCGAGCTTGCCGCGCATCAAGTCACTGACGCGTGGCTGGGTGACCTTCAAATGTGCCGAGGTGGTGGCCTGTGTCCAGCCTTTGGCACGGATGAGCTGGATCAAGGTGATCCCGAGCTTGGCTTTCAAGTCTTGCTTGTTGAACTCGGCCGGATCGTCCGAGAAGAGCGCGTAAGGATTCTGAGTAGTCTGAGTGTTCATAGTCTGTACCTCACCAGGAGCGTCTGGAGCCATGGGCGCAGTGCGGCCAGGGCAAGCGAGGATTTGAGGTGTCTGCATCAGCTTCGCATGGCGAAAGTGGATGGGGAATTCAAGGTGTCAAAAAGCGATAGGCGGAATTATAGATGTACTTGTATGAACTTATCAACGCCCGTTTAGTGAACGGGTTCGACAAAGCGAAACCAACACCCAGGCGCGAAAGTCTTGCGCCGCAATGCTTTCCGGCAATGTGCCCCAGTGCACTGACCGAAACGGCGTAGGAATTTCGGAACACGCCGGTAGGGGAATGCTCTACCGCACTGCTACGCAAAAGCACTCTCGCCTGCCAAACGCGCTACTGCGTGGAATCTCGCGTTATGTGCGCATCCGGCCTCGCCGCGATAGTGCTTGCACGGCAGGGTCAAATGATTGAGCATCAAACATCGAAGTTTGATAGGTCGATCATGACATCACCCATTTCCATCACCACCCTGTCCGCCCTTGCCAGTGCCGGGGTGCTGCGCACCGTGCAGCTGGTCGGCCAGGTCGGCGGCTATACGGTCATGGTGCGCGTGGGCCAGGTCGAGAAGCAACTGACCGGCCAGCGTGGCGAACCGCGCGTGTTTGCCTCGCTCGACACCGCCGCCGCCCAGCTGCTGGCGCTGGGCGTGACGGTGTTTGAAGTGCTGCCGGCCAACTACGTGCGCGCGCCCAAGGCCTACCGGCGCGGCCGCCCGGCCGCGCTCAAGGCGTTGGCCAAGCTCCAGCGCCAGGCCAAACCCGCCAAGCCGGCCAAGAAACCGGCCGGCGCAGCGATGGCCACCGTCGCCAAGATCCTGCCCAGCGATCGGGCGCAGCTGAAGCTGCCCGGCCTGCCGCGCTCCCGCAAGCCCGCCCGCACCGCGGGGGCCGGCGCATGAGCGACCGCGACACGCTTGACCAGGTGATCGCCGAGCGCGATTTTCTCGCCGGCCTGGTGGCGCAGCATGAAGCGCACCTGCGCACCTTCAGCGCGGATCTGCAACACGTGCTGATGGCCCAGCTCGGGGGCCAGGCGCAGGGAGTCGAATACGTAGAGGCATGGCAGCGCCTGCACGCGTTGATCGCGCCAGTGGCCACCGGCTACGCGTCCACATCGGCAGAGCTAGATCAAGCCCAAGCCGATCACGCAGCACGCCTCAATGCCCTGGTGGCGCGCCACGATGAGAGCGCCGCAACCGACGCCATCGTGCAAACCGACTCGCAGGAGATCTACGAGTTGCGTGTCGGGCTAGTGCATGCCAACGCGGCAATGTTCACCGGCCACCGCTTTGTGCACGCGCGGCTCTCCCAGATCCTAAGTTCGTATCGCGAATTGGTCCTGCGGCACATGCCGCAGTTCACTCCGGACGAGTGGGCCGCGCTGGCCGAAATGCTCAACGACGAGTGCAACGAGGCGCACTACGACTACCTGCAACGCCTGGATGAGGATGAGCAGGTATCTGATCACTTGCCGCATGGCCCGTTCACGACGGACGTGGATCGACTGGCAACCGTTGCTGCCGACCGCGCCGCCCAACGGACAGCGCAACAGCAACAGAAAAACGCCGATCATTTCGGCATCTTCGCACCCACCGTGGATTTGCTCGATCTTGCAGCCAGGCTGTCAGCTCTGACCGATGTGCAGCGCCTAGCGACCTTCGAGAAGCTGATGCCGCTGCTTTACCCCGAACGCTGCGACCTGGTGGCCTACGACGAAGCACACAGTGCAGTGATGGATGCTGCGATTACCGAGCTGTTGAACACCCCACGTTAAACCCAGAAACTTCCCACGTCATACTGCCATGACGCTTAATGTACTGCCGCCCTGCCTGCCGCGCACCCGAAAGACCGCCCGCACCGCTGGTGCCGGCGTACAACCGCCACCACACTACAAAGGACGCACCCGCTATGTCGCAGGACCCCTACGCAATCACCTTCAACGATGGGCCTAGGCTGCTATTTGTCTATGCACAACCGTATAAACCGAACACGAGGCCTGTCTCCCTTGCCGAGGGTGGTGATTGGATATGGCTTCGCGTCGACACCATCACACAGATCATGTCGCCACTCGTGGAGCAAGACCACAACGGTAAAACGATTAGCTGCGCGGTCGTCGTTCTCGCTGACGGTCTTCAATACCATGTTGCTCAAACACCGCTCAGCGAGAGCGATGTGCCTAAAGCCCAATCTCACCTCATAGATCGGGTCGGGAGCGCCCTTGGTCACTTCGGGCCACGCCGCTAACCCACTCGATGGAGCAATCAACATGGCAGTTAGAGCTAGTGCATTCGTGCTTCAACGGGACATCGATGTCCCCCGAGGGTCGATCTACTGCATTGAAGAGCAGTGGTTCCTGCGCGCGTTAGTGCATGAAGACCACGGCGGCGACAGCTTGCAGGTCGGAATTAGGCTAAATAATGCCGAGCTATACGTCGTGCATCGTCCGACGAGCGCAATTACCCTCGCCCCCGGTCTTGCGCTGCAACTCCGCGTCATTGGCGAAGTGAGTGGCCCCGGCGTGCCGCCGAAGACTTCACTTGTGTGGACATCCGATGGCGGCCACGCAATTTCCATGGGCAACTTTTTCGTCAACTTCGATGGAAACGAAACGGCCGAAGTCAATAAATCGGCAGCCTACTTTGCAACGCATTGGGGCGTCTGGGTGATCGATGACGACGGCAAGCCGGTCAGTCCAGACCCGTTGGCTATCATCGGCGTCACGGAGTAACAAACACCGCGCCGGTTGCAGCCCTACGTTGTAATGCTGCAATCGGCCTGGGCAAGGATTTGCCGTTTTTTAGTGCCCGCTTGATGATTTTCTGCCAGTACTGTTCAAGCTCACCAACGTCGATGTCTTCGCGGGGTGTAGCGATGCAGTTGCGACCGCCGCAGCATGTGCAGAATGGATCGGTCCCCTTGCATGCTGGGCAAGGCGAGAATTGCCAGAATCCCCGAGGCATGTAAACGCCAGCAAAGCAGTAATAGCAGACGATACCGAGGGTTGGCAGGGAATCGTTACGAACACGGCCAGATCTTCGCTAACCGATTGATGGATCGGTGAATTCTACCCTCGGCGCACTTCCAGGCTCGGCCCTCCCCAGGAGGCCGTGGCACCATTCAACTATGGCCACCACGTACTACTTCTTGGACACCGAGTGGGCCGATGTAACCGGCAGCGAGCTGGTGAGCCTGGCGCTGGTGAACGAGGATGGAGACCGCCTTTTCTACGCTGAGCGAGCCAGCCTGCCCGATGCTCCCACCGACTTCGTTCGTCAGAGCGTCTACCCGCTGCTCGACCGCGGCGACGCAGCCCTGCCGGATGCCGTCCTGACTACCGAGCTGCGCGCCTTCCTCAGCGAGACCGACGCGCTGGCGGTGATGGCGGATTTCCCGAACGATCTCCAGCTGCTGCGGTATGCACTGGATGGTTTTGAGCTACCCGATGACCAGGTTGCCGCATGCGGACCCCGGCCGGCCCCGGTCATGACATGCATGTCGAAGGAAGGCCTTCCTGGGCTGCTGGTCGAGGACTGGTTCGCAGCCCATCCGGAACATAGGGCCAGGCGCCACCATGCGTTGGTGGACGCGCAGGCCTTGCGGATGGCCTGGCTGGTGGCGACCGGCCGGATCTCTGCTCCGGCGTGGGCCCACTCCTACCGCCGCGCCCGGGGATAGCGGCATAGCGTCCATCCCCGGTATGCTTGCCCCATGAACCGCCTGAGCCAGCTCGACCCTCGAATACCGGCGTGATCGCATCGATCGATCACGCCCCTGTTGCTCATGTTGGTCAGAGGGCCGGCCTTATACCCCGGTGAGAGCACGCGCCAGATAAGCGCGTACACGTCGGTTCGATTCCGACCAGGGGCACCACCGTCAACGACGGAAAAATGCTTCTACTTGAGGGTCGGCAGGGATTCGTGAGAAAAACAGCCGAATCGGCTCTATCGCCATGATTCAACGAGGAAACACCCCTCGACGTCAACAGTTCGTGGATTACAGAGCTAGGCTTGATCGAACCAGAAGTCGCGTGACAGAGGCATTGCGGAAGTACTGCTCAGGCACGCGTGCCCTTCTTGAATATTGGATTCAAGAGTTTCCACGCTCCTGACCCAACGGAAAGCCTCAACAAGAAGGCTCCGACAGTCGCCTGACCCATTGCAGTAGTTCCTAGTGCGGGATCGTCCGTCCAGCGTCGACGTCGGCCAAACCCTCGCGGGTCTGCCGATCCTTCTCCTCCTCGGTCAATTCCGGTATGTGATCGCCGCCGTGCTCCCTTCTGAGGCCGACACGCCAGCCGCCCCGGCCGCATCCCCCTGCTGCGGCGGATGCCACCGCTGAGTCCGCGCGATGGCTTGATCGTGATCAATGCCAGTCGGCCCCAAGAGGGCTAGACTGGCAATCATGAGAGCTCGCACGTCCCCTGCCCTGATCTGCCCAGCGTCCGCAGGCGCTGCTTCGGGCGTGCGGGAGCTGTCATGGTGAAGCTGCTGAGGCGATGGCGGCGACCCCGTCCTCGTGCCCGACTGGCATGGCTGGGACTGTGGGCGCTGCTGCTGCAACAACTGGCGCTGGTGGCCTACGCCTGTCCGCTGGAATCGGTGGATGCTGGACAAGCGACCCTGATGGTCGGTTGCGAAGAGATGTCCGCGCCGGATCCCGATGCTCCGGCGTTGTGCGACCAGCATTGCCAGCGCGATCACATCGCCACGGCCGATGCGAAGGCCCCTCAAGTGCCTTACCAGCCCGCGCTGGCCGCCTTCGCGCTCGTGCAGGCTCTGTTGCCACCGGTACACGCACAGTTCTATCGGGATGTTCCGGTGTGCGTGTCCGATCCGCCCCCCCTGCAGCGCTTCTGTAGCCTGCTGATTTAAGCCCCTCCTGGATTGACCCGTGCTCGTGCTGCTTGTGTTGCAGCACGCTCGTTGTCGTTTGTCCGGAGGTCTTATGGAGATGTCCTTCTTTCTGCGTGCAAGACGCAGGATGGCGTGCGGGGTGTTGTTTGCCCTGGCGCTCAGTGGTCCTGTGGTGGCGGCACCGCCCGCTATCCCGATCAGCTATCCCGAAGCACTACAACAAGCGCTTGCTAACGCCCCTACCCTGCAGGTGCGCCGATCCCAGATCGATGCAAGTACCGAAGAAGCCGCGCGTGCCGGCGCGTTGCCCGATCCACGTCTGATCGTGGGGCTGGCGAACTGGCCCGTCAGCGGACCCGATGCCTTCAGTCTGCGGGCAGACGAGATGACCACCCAGCAAGTCGGGCTGATGCAGGAGTTTCCTGCCCGTGCGAAACGACGTGCCGAGCAAGCGCTGGCTCAAGCGACGCTGGCACAAGCGCGCTCACTGTCGATGGTCGAACAGCAGATGGTGGTCCAAGCGGCCGCGCAGGCCTGGATCGAGCTGTGGAGTACGCAGCAAGCCGTAGATGCGTTGGAAGGTTTGCGCGAGCCGGCGCGCATAGCCGAGCGTGCGGCGCGTGCTCGCTTGGCAGGTGGCACGGCCGGGGCCAGTGACGTGCTTGCCGCCCAGGCCGTCCTACTGCAGTTGGACAATCGCCTGGAGCAGGTACATGCGGAGCACGCCGCGGCGCAGGCCGGCCTGGCGCGGTGGTTGGGTATTGCACCAGAGGCGATCTTGGCCAGTGGTACGGCGCCGGATTTTTCGCAGTTGCCATTGGAGCCCACCCAACTGCTGGCCAACCTGGACCAGCACACACCACTACTGGGCTGGGAGGCACGCCAGAGCTTAGCCCAGGCCCAGGTGGATGCGGCCGTGGCCGAAACCCGCCCGGATTGGAGTGTGGAGCTCACCTACGGACGTCGCGAGCGCGCACTCGACGGCATGGCGCGCAGCGACATGCTCATGGTGGAAGTGGGCGTGGGCCTGCCGCTGTTCCAGAAGAACCGCCAAGCACGAGGCATCGTGGCACGACGGGCTGAGCTGGAGGCGGTGTCCGCAGAGCGCGATGAGGCCCGGCGCATCCAAGCCGAGTCGGTGCAACGCGCGATGGCGCGATGGCGCGGGTTAACCGGCCAGTTGGAGCGTCAGAACACGCAGAGCCTGCCTTTGGCGCGCGATCGCGCACGCACGGCGTTGGCCGCCTACGGCGCCGGTGCCGACCTGCAGCCGTGGCTGGAAGCGCGGCGCGATGAGATCGAATTGCAACTGGAGAACGCCCGTCTGCTGGGCGAACAGGGCCGTGCCTGGGCGGCACTGGCCTATCTGCTGCCCCATGAGGAGAACACGCCATGACCCCGACCAAGACGCGTCTCACACAGCTCGCCGTGGCCCTCGGGTTGCTGGCGCTCGGCTTTGCCAGCGGCTACGCCTGGATGACTCGAACCTCTGATTCCACCCCGCCCACCGGCACGAGCGGCGCAGGTCAAGCGCGCAAGGTGTTGTACTGGTACGACCCCATGGCGCCGGAGCAGCGATTCGACAAGCCGGGCAAATCTCCGTTCATGGATATGAAGTTGCTGCCCAAATACGCAGATGAGGCCATGGGCGGCGGAACGCAGATCGATCCGCGCCTGCAGCAGAACGTGGGCATACGCACTCAGGAAGTGACGGTAGAGTCACTAGGGACTGCTGTACGCGTGCCGGGCACACTGACGTGGGATCTGACCCAGGAAACCGTGGTCAGTGCGCGCACGGAAGGCTTGATCACCCACGTGCAGGTAAAGGCGCCGTTTACCGAGGTTCGTCGTGGTCAAGCGCTGGCCACCGTGCAGGCCCCGGCATGGAACGCGGCCATCGCCGAAGCACATACCCTGAGCCAAGCTCAGTCCGCGAGCGCGCGTGAGCTACAGGGTGCCGCGCAACAACGGTTGCGTTCGTTGGGTGTTCCTTCTGGCGCCTCGGCCAGAAGTGGCGTCGTGCTTGGCGCAGACCACAGTGGTGTCGTGACCGAGATCCTGGCACGCGAGGGGCAGACGGTGATACCCGGTACGCCACTGTTCAAGATCAATGGGCTGGACACGCTGTGGCTGGAGGCCTCGGTGCCCCAGGCAGCGCTGGGCACCTTGCGGCTGGGGACCTCAGTGCAGGCCACGGTCAATGCATGGCCGGCAGAGCGCTTTGGCGGACAGATCCAGGCGTTGCTTCCCCAGGTCGACATGGCTAGTCGCACGCAGCGGGCGCGAATTGTGCTGCGCAACCCGCAGCGTCGGCTGGTGCCGGGCATGTTCGCCGAGGTTCTGGTGCAGCCCGATGCCGAGCAGGCCTTGCCAGTCGTTCCCACGGAGGCGCTGATTGCCACCGGGCGGGACAGCCGGGTCATCGTGCAGGATCCGGACGGGAGCTTCCGGCCAGTGCGGGTGAGTGCCGGACGTAGCGTGCAAGGGCGCACGCAGATCGTGGCAGGCTTGGCCGGTGGTGAACGCGTGGTGGTCTCGGGTCAGTTCCTGCTCGACTCTGAAGCCAATCTCTCCGGTGCGTTGGAGCGCCTGGGCGCTGCACAACCTACAAGCCCTGCCAGCGCATCAGGTGTACACGAGCGCCATGACGCCGGGCACGACGCACGCACTGTCGTGCCGTCACCGTCCAGACAGCCTGCGCCTGTCGCGCCAGAGACCTCCACCTCCACGCCGCCACGCTGCCCGGTGCAGTACTGGTATGACCCGATGGTGCCGGAGAAGCATTTCGACAAGCCGGGCAAGTCACCGTTCATGGATATGCAGTTGGTACCCAAGTTCGGCTCCGCCGCAGCCGCTGATTGCCAGGCAAGCGCCGTCATGTCCGAAGCGATGGAGGGCACGCCATGATCGCGCGCCTGATCCATGCTTGCATCGCCAATCGCGTGCTGGTGCTGGTTGCCGCCGCGCTGCTGGCGGTGGTCGGCATCTGGTCGATAAAGAACACGCCGCTGGATGCGCTGCCGGACCTGTCGGATACCCAAGTCATCATCCGCACGCAATGGGCTGGGCAAACCCCGCGTATCATCGAAGACCAAGTCACCTACCCGTTGGCCACCACGATGTTGTCCGTGCCGGGCGTGAAAGCGGTACGCGGCTTCTCCTTCTTCGGTGATTCGTTCGTCTACATCCTGTTTGACGATGCCACTGATCTGTACTGGGCTCGCTCTCGAGTGCTCGAGTACTTGAGCCAGGTGCGCGATCGACTTCCGCCGAATGTGAATCCGGCGCTGGGTCCTGATGCGACAGGGCTGGGCTGGATCTACCAGTACGCCTTGGTGGATCGGACCGGTCAACGTGATGTGGGGCAGCTGCGTGCGTTGCAGGACTGGTTTCTTCGTTATGAGCTAAAAACCGTGCCGGACGTGGCTGAAGTAGCCAGTGTGGGCGGTGCGGTGCGCGCCTGGCAGATCCAGCCGGATCCGCAGGCGTTGGCGGCCCGTGGACTGACGGTGGCCGAGCTCATCGAGGCGGTGGATGCGGCCAACGGCGCTACCGGGGGCTCCGTGATCGAACAAGGCGAAGCCGAACTGATGGTGCGTAGCGAAGGCTACCTGCGCACACAGGAGGCGTTCGAACAGGTGCCGGTAACCGGCAACGACGGCATCCCCGTCTTGCTCGGCGAGGTGGCCACGATCAGTCGCGGGCCGGTCTTCCGTCGTGGTATCGCAGAGTTGGATGGTCAAGGTGAGGTGGCCGGCGGCGTGATCGTCCTGCGGACCGGCAAGGATGCCTTGGGGGCCATTCGGAACGTCAAAGCGCGACTGCAGGCGTTGCAATCCAGCTTGCCCGAAGGCGTGGAAGTGGTGGCGGTGTACGACCGCTCCGAGCTAATCCAGGATGCGGTACGCAACCTCACCCATAAGCTTGGTGAAGAGTTCCTGGTCGTAGCGCTGGTATGCCTGCTGTTCCTGTGGCACCTACGCTCGGCGTTGGTGGCCGTCATCACCCTACCCTTGGGTATCCTAGCGGCCTTCATCGTGATGCACGCCCAGGGGATCTCCGCCAACTTGCTGTCGTTAGGAGGCATCGCCATCGCCATTGGTGCGATGGTCGATGCAGCGGTGGTGATGATCGAAAATGCACACAAGCATCTGGAGCACTGGCGGGAGGAGCACGGTCGGGAACCCCAGGGTGAGGAGCGCTGGCAGTTGATGGCCCGCTCGGCGGCCGAGGTCGGACCGGCCCTGTTCGCGAGCTTGCTGGTCATCACCCTATCCTTCATGCCGGTTTTTGCCCTGCAGGCGCAGGAAGGGCGTTTATTCTCGCCCTTGGCCTACACCAAGACCTACGCGATGGCCGCCGCAGCAGGGTTGTCGGTGACCTTGATCCCCGTGCTGATGGGCTACCTGATCCGCGGCCACATCCGGCCGGAACAACAGAACCCCATAAATCGCATCCTGATCGCCGGATACCGGCCCATTCTGTTGTGGGTCCTCAAACATCCCGGTGTCACCTTGCTGCTCAGTGGCCTGCTGCTGGTGCTCACCTTGATCCCCTTTAGCCGGTTGGGCAGTGAATTCATGCCACCCTTGGAAGAAGGCAGCCTGCTGTACATGCCCACTGCGTTGCCAGGCCTGTCAGCCGACAAGGCGCGCCAGTTGCTTCAGCTCTCAGGACGGATGATCAAAACCGTACCGGAGGTCGAGCACGTGTTCGGCAAGGCCGGCCGTGCCGAAAGTGCGACCGATCCGGCACCTATGGAAATGTTTGAGACCACCGTGACCTTCAAGCCGCGGGATCAATGGCGCCCGGGCATGACCCTTCAGAAGCTACGCCAAGAGTTGGACGCCGCGGTCAAGATTCCCGGTCTAACCAATCTATGGGTACCGCCCATTCGCAATCGCATCGATATGTTGGCCACCGGCATCAAAAGCCCGATTGGGATCAAGGTCTCCGGACCAGATGTGGAGCAGATCGAGCGCCTGAGCCAGCAGATCGAGCAGGTGGCCAAGACTGTGCCCGGCGTGAGTTCGGCACTGGCCGAACGCGTCACCGGCGGGCGCTATGTCGATGTACAGGTGCGCCCGGAAATCGCTGCGCGTTATGGATTCACTCAAGGCCAACTCCAGCAACTGATTGCCACGGTCGTTGGCGGCGATCCAATCGGGGAAACGATCGAGGGGCGCGAGCGCTATCCCATCGTCTTGCGCTACCCCCGTGGCCAGCGCGACTCATTGCAGGCCTTGCAGGATCTGCCGCTGATCGCGCCAGGCGGTGTGCAACTGACCTTGAGCCAGGTGGCGGAGCTGTCAATCAGCCCAGGCCCGCCGATGCTCAAGAGCGATAACGGCCGGTTGGTGGGCTACATCTACGTCGATGTGGCCGATCGCGACTTAGGACCGGTGGTCCAGGACCTGCAAGCCGCGATGCAGACCCAGGTGAGTTTGCCTGCCGGCTATGGTCTGGCCTGGTCGGGGCAGTACGAGTATCTGCAACGGGCATTGGCACGCCTGCAATGGGTGGTGCCCGCGGCGTTGGCGATCATCTTCCTGGTCATCTGGATGGTGTTTCGCCGGCTCAGCGATGTATCCATCATCCTGCTCAGCTTGCCCTTGGCGTTGGTGGGCGGTTTCTGGTTGATCTGGGGGCTGGGCCATGCGATTTCGGTAGCCAGCATGATCGGATTCATCGCCCTGGGTGGCGTTGCGGCTGAGTTCGGCGTCATCATGTTGCTGTACCTGCGTCATGCTTGGGAGCAGCGCTTGGCCAGCGGTGCGCCGGAAGATGTGTCTACCCTGCAAGAGGCTATCTACGAAGGTGCCGTGCAGCGGGTGCGCCCGAAGGCGATGACGGTAGCCGTCATCCTGGCCGGGTTGTTTCCGCTGTTCGTTGGTGCCGGTGCCGGCTCGGAGGTCATGCAACGTATCGCCGCGCCGATGCTGGGTGGCATGCTCACCGCACCGGTGCTCTCTATGGTGGTGATTCCCGCAGCGTTCTATCTGGTGCGGCGACGTGGATTGCGCGCGGCGCGGGGCGACCAATGAGAGACAGACTGAGCACCTGAGGTCCGTCCCCACAAAAAGACGCGAGTCATGGAAGAAGTCATGACTGGCGTCAAAGGGGAGAGTACTGCCTACGTGCCTACTTGTCAGTGCCCGGCGTGCGGGGAAATCTCAAAGCTCAGCGACGCCCGATCCGACACAAAATCCAAAGCCTTTTGTGTAGAGGGCACCATGTGATTGGTGTGGATGTACCAGGTCTTGGCGGTGGTCACCTGGAAACTGGCTTGGCCTTGGGCATCGGTGCGCAGGAGCGTAGCGCTACCGTGCCCGCCCTTGACCGGTGCATCAGCACGATGACCGACGTACACGCGTAGGTTGGGCACTGGCGTGCCCTGCTGCAGCACTTGGAACGACAGCTGTTCGCCGACCTTCACGCTTCCAGGATTGCGGGTCAAGCGGATCTCCAACGGATAGCCCAGCGAGGCAGCGAAGTCGTCGGTCAGTTTCGTGCCCACCTGTCCAATGGCACGGGCATGCTTGGTATAGCTATAGGTGACGCCTTTGGGGAACTTGCTTGCGTCATAGGTGGCCAGCGTATCGGGCAAGTCTTCCAGCTCCAGGTACTTGCCGAACTCGCTGGCCGTACGTGTGCTGGTGGAAGCCATCGTCGAGACACCCAGCAGATAGGTGCCCTCGCCCGCCGGATGGACGGTGAGCTGGCTTTGCTTGCCGATCTCTTTCCAACTGGCCAGGTCCGGGGCGGCCTTGGCACCGTCCTGGCTCAGCGAAACGTCCTGTAGACGCGCTCGGGTGACTGCGCCAGCACTTTCATCGAAGGTGCCGTTGTTCACCAAGGCGGTGTTCGCCTCGCCCGCTGCGGTGCCAGGCTTGGAGAAAGCGACAAACAGGTCGTGCGCACCGGCACTGCCGGCCACAGCGAACAGCAGTAGTGTGGCGGATAGTTGCGTGTTTCTCATGATGTGTAGCTCCTCGTGATCGTGGCTTACCAGTGGTAACCAAAGCGGACATTCCAGCGACGACCCAGCAAGTCGTACGTCATGGTGTCGGTGTCGGTGTTGGGGTTGTTCTTCACGAACGGCGCCTTCTTATCGAGCACTTTTTCAACGCCGGCGGAGATATCCCATTTCTTCTTGATGCCGTAGCTCAGTTGCAGGCTGTGGTACACCACGCTGGACACATGCGAGCCGATCGTGTCGGGCACGGCGATGATGTCGTCCGCGCTGCCGATGTACTGCGCCGAATAGACGCCGGTCCAACGGTTCTTGCCCATACGCAGTGAGCCCAAGCCACGCCACTGGGTGTAGCTACCCAAGCCGCTGGTGATCTTGCCGGCGTACTCAATGGTGGTGGCCCCGGGCGTGAGCGCCCCCAACCCACGCGGGGTGAGTCTGGAGGTCCTGGAAGCCCTGCTGGATCTGGTCATGGCCTCGGGCAAGGTACGTGTGGTCGACGTGGCGGAACTGTGTCCGCCCCTGGATCCGGATCAAGCCACCGCACGTGTGGCCGCGCGTTTGATCCACCGAATGGTCAGTGCGCAGGCTCAGTGAAGTGATATCGGCTGGCAAAAGGCAGTGAGCTAACGGGAACGCTCAGCCAGCAACTGCTTCATTTGCGCGATCTCCTGTGTCTGCGAGGTAATAATGTCCTGGCAGAGCTTCACCAACTCAGGATCCTTCAGACGATTCTCCTCACACATCAGGATGGCGCCAGCGTGGTGGGGAATCATCGAACGGATGAACTGCTTGTCAGTGACCGCTGCTTGAGTGCGAATGCCCCACCAGCAGAACAGCATGAACGCCACCGTCAGACCAGCCAGAATCAGATTGCGTCGGCGATCGGGGTACATGCTGGACATTAGCCACAGCTCGATCAGCAGCATGGGAGCGGCCATCAGGCCCGCCATGTAGAACTGGTTGACGTTGTTATAGACGTTAGCCCACTGATCGACCATTGCGTACATCAATGCGTACATGGCCACGAAAGACAGGCCCATCATCAACAACAGGCGGCCGTAATGGCCTTGATGCCCTTGTTGTGCCTGGTGGGCAGGTTGGTGTGAGGCGTGCGGTTTTGCGTGCTGGGACTGCGGGTCTTGCGCGTTTTCGTGCGTACCGTGCGAAGAGGACATAACAATCTCCGTGGGAATGGCAGAACGGCGGAAGAACCCGGGAACTGTTGGAACAGCTCCCGGGCTGAGAACACTTACATACCCTTGCCGGCAGCGAATTCCTGCGGGCTCAGCTTGCCGTCTTTGTTGCTATCGAGCATGCCAAAGTGCGGCGCCAGCTTGTGCTTGGCCAGTTCTTCCTTGGACAGCGAGCCGTCCTTGTTGGCATCGAGCTTGGTGAAATCGGCATCGGCCGCCGCCGGCTTGTGCTGACCGTGGTCGGTGGTGGGCGTGGTGGTCTGGCCGCCGGCGAAGGCCGCGCCCGCCATCAGGAACAAGGCCATCATCGAGAGGGAGGCATAACGCTTCATTGCAGTACTCCTTGTGGGATATGAGCCATCAGTGACAGGAATGGCCGCGCGCAGGCTCATCGGCGCGGTCAGGGTGGGGGGTGGCAACAACGGTGGAGCCGGACAAACGCAGGGCATTGGTGACCACCGAAACCGAGCTCACGCTCATGGCGAGCGCCGCGACCATCGGACTCAGTAGGATCCCGAACGCGGGGTAGAGCACCCCGGCCGCGAGCGGAACCCCGAGCGCGTTGTAGACGAACGCGAAGGTGAGGTTCTGCTTCATGTTGGCCACGGTGGCCTGAGAGATCTTCCGGGCGCGCAGGATGCCGCGCAGGTCGCCCTTGACCAGGGTGATCTGCGCGCTCGACATCGCGACGTCGGTGCCAGTACCCATGGCAATGCCGACGTCGGCGGCGGCCAGCGCCGGCGCGTCGTTGATGCCGTCGCCCGCCATCGCCACCCGCCGGCCTTCGCGCTTGAGGCGCTGCACCAGTTCGGCCTTGTCCTCGGGGCGGACCTCGCCATGCACTTCGTCCAGGCCCAACTCTGTGGCCACAGCCCGTGCGGTGGTGAGCCCGTCGCCGGTGGCCATGATGATGCGCAGCCCGGCGGCGTGCAGCTCATTGATGGCGGCCGCGGCCGACGCCTTGATCGGGTCTGCGACCGCGATCAGACCCGCCAGGCGACCGTCCACGGCGAGGAACATGGCGCTCGCACCCTCGCGGCGCAGACGCTCGGCGACGTCGACATGCGCACCGGGATCGGCGCCCAGATCATCCATGAGGGCGGTATTGCCCAGCGCAAGCGCGCGACCGGCGACGGTTCCGCGCACACCCATGCCGGTCACCGAGTCGAAGTCCTCCACGCGGTCGAACTCGAAGTTCCGGCGTCGGGCCTCGGCCACGATGGCATCGGCCAGCGGATGCTCGCTGCCCTGGTCCAGGCTGGCCGCCAGGTGCAGCACCTGGTCGGCGTCGAAGCCCTCGAAGGCCACGACTTCCTTGAACGCGGGGCGTCCTTCGGTGAGGGTGCCGGTCTTGTCGACGATGAGGGTATCGATGCGGCGCATGTGCTCGATGGCCTCGGCATCGCGGAACAACACGCCCACCTGTGCCGCCTTGCCGGTGGCGACCATGATCGACATCGGCGTGGCCAGACCCAGCGCGCAGGGGCAGGCGATGATCAACACCGAAACCGCGTTCAGGATGGCAAAGGTCCAGGCCGGCTCCGGGCCGAAGAAGCCCCAGATGAAGAAGGTGGCCACCGCGATCGCCAGGACCGCGAGCACGAACCAGTAGGCGACGGTATCGGCCATCCGCTGCATCGGCGCGCGAGCGCGCTGCGCCTGCGCGACCAGCTGCACGATCTGCGACAGCACAGTGTCGGAACCCACCTTGGCGGCGCGGATCACCAGCGCGCCGGTGCCGTTCTGGGTCGCGCCGATGACCTGATCGCCAGTGGTTTTCTCGACCGGGATCGGCTCGCCGGTGAGCATCGACTCGTCGACCCTGGAGCGGCCTTCCACCACTTCGCCATCCACCGGCAACTTTTCGCCGGGTCGCACGCGCAGGTGGTCGCCGACATGCACGTGGGTTAGCGGGATGTCTTCCTCGGTGCCGTCGGCATTGACCCGCCGGGCTTCCTTGGGCGCCAGACCAAGCAGGCCCTTGATTGCCGCGGACGTTTTCGAACGCGCCCGTAGCTCCAGCATCTGGCCGAGCAGCGTCAGCGACACGATCACCGCCGCCGCCTCGTAATACACGCCGACGCGCCCATGTTCGGTAAACGACGGTGGGAACAAGCCGGGTGCCAGCGTGGCGACCAGGCTGTAGCCAAAGGCGGCCGCAACGCCAATCCCGATGAGGGTGAACATGTTCGGGCTGCGGTTGC